>VGYT01000006.1 GCA_016872895.1 Planctomycetota bacterium | reverse complement strand
TCATCCGCCGACCTCCTCTCGCGCAACCCCAAGCGGCCCGCCCACTTGGAGCGCTGCAGGAGTTATCGGCAAAGGCCCCTTCTTCCTTCAGGCTTTCAGGGACACGAGGGAAGTTTTCACGCGTCTGGATTTCGCCACCGCTCCCGCAGCCGCCGATCACCGCCACCGGTAGCGCCGGATCGTTGAAGTCCTCGCGCCAGCCCTCGATCATGAGCTTCATCAGCACCCGGTAGCGCTTGGGCCGGCAATCGAACCTGTTGTTGTATCCCTGGTGAAAAAGAACGCCCTTGATGTTCAGCCCCTTGAACACACCGAACATGCCATTGTAGCAGGAGGCGGCATCGCTTGGGCTCTTCCCGGGTACGCTCCAGGAACTCAGGCTCTCGCGGACGAGCTTCGGCTTCGGCGGCAGATTGTCCTCGGCGACGCCCTGCTGGCGCGCCCTGGCGACCTGTTTCTCCCATTGCACAGCCAGATTGTTGACCGCCGCGTCCCAGTCGAACTCCTTCCGGCGCTGCTCGACCGATTCGGCGTAGCGCGCGGCCAGCGGGTGGTCCGCAAACTTGTGGCGCGGCACCAGGCTTTCGATGGACGCGCCGCCGCGGGCGTTGTCGATGACCCCGATAGGGATTCCCAAAGCCCGCTGCACGCGGGAGGCGAAGGCGTAGCCGATGGCGGACATCTCGCCTGCGGCCTGTGGGTCGCACACCGTCCATCCAGCGACCTTCTCGGACGACGGGAGATCGGTTTGAAGCTCATACGACTCGTTTGGCCCAATCCTGAAATGGCGCAACAGCGGCAGATTCGCCTGGGCCATTTCCAGATCGGCGTCATTCACCTTGCTAAGCCCGAGGGCCATGTTGCTCTGGCCGTTCATCACCCAGATATCGCCGATGACGATATTGTCCATCGTGATCGTTTTGTCGCCCGAGGTAACGGTCAGCTTCTGGCCGGTGGCGTCGGCTGGCCGGGCGGGGAATGTCACCTTCCAACAGCCCGCCTCGCCCGCAGCGGTCGCCTCGGCCTTCGCCTCGCCAAACTGGACGGATACCTTCTGTCCGGGCTCAGCCCAACCCCAGATCGTGATGGGCTTGTCCCGCTGAAGGACCATGTTACTCGAGAAGATGCGGTGCGTCTTGAGCGGAGCGGCGACGGCGTCAGCCGTGGCCAACGCAATCACAACCCCCGCGATACATTGCAGCCTGCCGACGTGTCGCCCCATGCCGCTGCTCCAAAATCGAACCCCTTCGGAATGTTGTCTGTTCATAATGTTGATTCCTTTGGCTGCTTTGTCGCCGGTTTTCATTTTCTGGCTGTCCTGGAAACCAATCGTGGCTCCGTCATGCCCAATCAAGGGTGACCGTGGTGAGCACACGCAAGTGCCATGGTCGTCGTTGGGAATAGTGTGCAAAATACTGTCATGGCTTCCCATCTATTTCCCCCGGCAGCAATTTCTTCAACAGCCCGCCATCCAACGCCGCCGCGGGCGCGAAGTCAGGGGAATCGACATACCTCAACAAGCTGTGCATCAGTTGACGCGCCTCGGGATGGTCCTGAAGGGCCGGCAGGTCGCTCGCGCAGACCAGCAGTTTGCCCTGACCCACACGGGTTTCGAAGAGCAGGCCGAGTTTGTGATTGCGGGCAAAGTTATCAATGACATGGATGATCGGGCGGTAGTCTGCAGGCGTCTCGTCCAGGATGACGGGCCGGGCGTTCTTCACGATGCGCCACCACTGCCAATTGCTGTGAAACTCGGTCGGGAACTCCGCCAGCGCGGGGTGGGCCGGATCGCAGAGGAAGCCCTGCGTGCCCGGCGGCGGCTCGAGTTTGCGATCCATGGCGCCTTTAGCGAACATCGGCCAGCACCAGAAGTCGGTCTGGAAGGCGCCCTTCACGCAGTGCTTGAGTTCTTCGTGTCGGGGGAACAGCAGGACCTTGCCGCCGTCGCTGAGATGCTTCTGCGCCGCCGCGTCCAGACGATCTGTGGCGAGGACGTTGTTTGGCGTGCTCGTGTCCACTTTCGGCGGATAGACCCAGAGGTCGTAGCCGTTGCGATACGGCGTTCCGTCGATCGCCACCGTGAGCAGCAACTTCCTGGGCGCCTGGACCCGGCCAAGCGGCGCGCGAATCGGGCCGACCGGAAAGACCTCGCCCTGCCTGATCGTCAGCGGTCTCAGAGCGCCGGACGCGACCGCCGAACCTGCGCTGTCGCCGAGGCTCCATGTCACGCGGGCATTGGGGATGTCTGCCGCGCCGTAATGCGCGATCTTGACTTCGCAGGCGAAGGTTTCGTCGGTGGTCCAGGTGTATTTCTCCATCAGCACCAGGGGTACGGTCTCGCAGCAGAATTGCCGCCACGCGTCGGGCTCGATCAGGCCCTTCGACTCCATGAACACGTTGAGCATGCCGACCAGCGCCGTCCCCTGACCAGGAAAGTCCTGCAGGTCGAGCAGTTGAAAACCGGAGAATCCGGGCGTGCGCAGGGCGGCCTCCACGTCCTCACGATGACAAATGACCGACAGGGCGCCGGACGCTCGCATGAAGTCGTGCGCCAAGTCCAGCATGTTGGCGTCCTCCAGCCGCTGGCGGAATACCTCCAGGTTCCGGGCCTTGAGCACGCCGGTGTACTTAGGGATTTCCCGGAAGTCTGGCGACACCTCGAACTCGCCGATTTCGTGACTGATAACGGGCGCCGGCGCATCCTTGATCGACTTGCTGTAGTCAACCATGGTTGAGGGCGGGCGGTGGTCGATGTGGCCGCCAGCGGGAAAATCGCCTGGGAAGAACGCGCCGCGGACAGGAAGATCTTTGCCCGTCTTGCAGGTCACCCAGAAGTCGTCCCCCTCGGCAAAACTCGGCGCCCAGTGCATATTGTTAGCCCCCTGGGCGTAGAGGTGGCGGGGATCAACCTCCTTGAAATAGGCGACCATCTGATACATGGCCGGTGTGCGCCCCAGTTCGTTTCCCAACGTGAACATGGCAAACGAAGGGTGATTGCCGTAGGCCTTGAAAATCAGTATTGCCTCGCGGAGCAGATACTTCGCCAGCGGCGTGTGGGAGGAGGTGCTCTCGACTTCGAGGTAGTCCACGTTGTAACGCGCCCCTGGCTCGCGGGCATCCAGCGACCCGAAACGACTGCTCTTGTTCGGGAGTTCGGGCGCCAGATACAGCCCCACTTCGTCCGCCGCCTCCAGCGCCGCTTCGGGCGGAAACCACGAATGAAATCGGTAGTGGTTGAGGCCGTAAGATTTTGCGATCTTCATCAGCCGAATCCACTCGCCCTTGTCCATGGGCGGAAAGCCAGTGGCGGGGAACAGACAACAGTCCAGTTTTCCGCGCAGGAAAACGGTCCGCCCGTTGATCGTCAGCCTCTTTCCGTCGCGGGCGAACTTCCGCATGCCGAAGTTCACAACCCGTTCGTCGCCAAAACTCTTCACTGCTGAGTTCGCCTTCAGCAAGACCGCCAGGCGGACCAACGCCGGGTTGAACTCGTCCCACAGCGGAACATCCTGGCCCAGTTTGTAGGTGAAAGTGATCTCGTTCCTTTCTTGGGGGGCACGGACCTCCGCTGATTGGGCTGGGAACGCGACGGAGGACGGCACGTTCCAACTCTTGCCCGAGATCTCGATTCGTCCCGATGCCGCCTGGCCGGTGATGTTGCCCACCACCACCCGGATTGTCGCTTGCTTCCTGTCAACGTCCGGATAGACTTGCACCTCGTCGAGCCAGACCGGATCCGTGGCACGCAGTTCCATGCGGCCGATGATGCCGTTCCAGTTGGTCTGCGTCCGCTCGTCCACCGCGTGGGAGGGCCCGACCGGCGGCAGTTTGGCGTTGTCCACCAGCACGGTGATGGTGTGCCGGCCGGGTGTCATGGCGCGGGTCAGGTCGAAAACCTGCGGGGCGCTGAGGGTGTCTTCGGCTCCGCAATCCTTGTCGTCAACCCACACGCGGGTGTTCTTGGTCCGCTCCAGCAGCAGGGTGATCCGCTTGCCCCTCCAGCCATCACGGATGACCACGTCGCGCTGATACCAGGCGGGGCCTTTCCAGTACCAGACGCGGGAGAGGCGGTCGACCGCCTTCTCGTCCTTGAAGACGCCCTTGTGGTTCGCGTCGGTCGTGCCGGGCAGCGTAACTGAGTCGTCAAGTTTTGCCGCGAACCACTTTTCTTCGACGCCGGTATTTTGGGGGTCGAGCCGGAACCGCCAGGTTCCGGCCAGAGAGACCGAATTCTCCTGATGGCCGACGGTCTCGCCGAGAACACTCGCCGCGCCCGCCAGCGCGACGAACACCAGCCAGTGCCAAACGTTCCGGCCAGGCGGAAGTCGCCGGTCCAGAGACCTCATCATCTTCGGCACCTCTATTTCGCAGGGAACTCCCCTGCCTTCGGCTCTCGCAGTCTGCCGGCTTCCGCCAAGACCTTGACACTGGCTTCCTCGAATCGGCCCTGCTTGTTCGGGCCAACGTTGAGCAGGAAATTCGAGTTCCGCTTGTTCACCGCGGCAAGGAGATCCATGACCTGCCTGGCCGTCTTGGGGCGGGCTCCCTCTTGCCAGAACCACTTCTGTTCCAGGCACCAGCAGGTCTCGCCTGGGGCGGTGTTGTTCTCCGGGAACTGCCGCATCTCCTTCACGGCGATGTCCACGTAGGGCGTGCCTTTCTTGCCCCAGTCCCACCAATTCGAACTGGCGAGCAGGTCCACGCGCAATCCCCTGATGAAAGCCAGCGATTCCTCCGCGGGCATGATCTTCGGATCGAGCGCATCATTCCAGAGGTAGAAGACATCCGGGTACTTCTCGATCAGTTCGGCAATCTGCTTCTTCTGGAAAGCGATCTGCTCTTCCAGGGAATGCGTCGCCGGATCGCATTCAGGCGGCAGGACCTTGAACTCACTCTTGAATCCCGGATGACGCCAGCAGTAGTAGAGTCCCACCTTCAGGCCCCGGCTCTTGAACGACTTGATGAACTGCGCCACGAGGTCCTGCTTGTACGGACAGTCAGGATTCATGACGTCGTAGGTGGTGTATTGGCTGTCCCACAGGCAAAAGCCCGACACGTGTTTGGCCGTCAGCACGGCGTACTTCATCCCGGCGGACACGGCCGCGTCGGCCCAGGCGTCGGTGTCAACCTTGCCGCCCGGATTGAAATCCGCAGGACTGTGATAGCCCGCGACCCACTGAACGCCCTTGAAGGTTTCCAGATTGAAATGGATGAACAGGCCGAACTTCAGTTTCAGGAAGTCCTGCTGCAGTTCTCTCACCGACTTGCTCTCGGCCGCTGGCGCCCGCGGCGGCGACCCTGTCTTGGCATCCTCTGCCACCAATGTGTTTGCCAGTCCGATTGCCACCCCTGCCAGCATCAAACCGATACTCAAGAATGTCTTTGCGATCATGGTCGTGTTTCAGCGCATGGAGACGTCTATGGCTTATTCTCCAGCAAGTCGACCATGGCCTTGCCCATGGCTTCCCCGACGTCCATATAGACTTCGGCCTTGCCGCCGTAGTGACCGTTTCCGCTGCCGCCTTGCGCCATGGGGTTGGAATAGACCGTGGCCACGTTGCCTTTGAACTCCGGGTACTTCCCGCTCTTGCCGTCCACCACGAGCTGGGCCTCGAGCACCATTCCACCATTGCCCCCGCTACCCTTGGTGGCTTCGCCCAGGGTTGCAAGGACAAACTTCGCGTCCGGAGCATTGAAATCCTTGCGCAACTGCTTGATGAAACGGACGAGATTCTGCTCGTAGCGAGCCGCATGCACGGCGTTGCCGCAGTCCTTCTCACCTTGCCAGAAGAAGAAGCCCGTGACCTCGTAGCCTTGCGCCCCGGGGTAGTATTTGTCGAGTTCCGCAAGCACCTTTTTCGCGTAGGAAGTATCGTCGTCGTATTGCTTGCCAGCATACCAATCAATGGGCTTACCATTCTTGTCGAGCCAGGGCGGTGGCTCCGTCGCGGTGCCTTTGCTCTGGTCCATGACCCAGGAATCCGGCCGATCTTTGTAGCCCGCAAACACCTTGGTGACCTTCTGGCCGTTCCGCTCGGTCACTTCCGCCTGGTAGCGCTCGCTGCCGGGCGGCAGCAGGTCCCATCCCAGGCTCCGGTTGCCGATGCAGCTCTTGAGGATCAGCACCGGCGCATCAATGGCATCCCCCACGACATGCGCGATACCAAACTCCGGGCCGATGGTCCTACAGGTCTTGACGGTCATCCATTCGTTGTTGAACTGCTGCATTCCACCGCCGCCTCGGCCCTGCATGACGCGCACATAGCGGACGTCCTTGCGCTCCGACCAGTTGCCCCCCTCATCCACAAGGTAGGGGTATTTCTTCTTCGCCTTGACCGCATTTTCCAGCGACCCCTCAGCGTTCTTGCCCTCGGCAATCCTGCCCATGCCAACCATGTTGGACTGGCCCATCAGGATGAACACCTTGACCGGTTTCCCGGAGTCGGGCGCCTTGTTGTTCGGCCCCGGCAATTGCTGCTTCGGATCGATGCTGATCTTCTCTGCCGCCGATACGGTTGTGAGCCCGATTGCCAGCGCGGCCAGCAGCGCCGGCGGCAGTGCGGCGCGAACGATACTCGTTGGTTTCATCGGCATTCTCCTTGAATGAATCACTTGTCTTTGGCCCCCTTGGGCGAGTCTTCCTTCGCTGCTTGTCGAGTGGCAATGGGGACATAACCCGCCGCCAGTCCCGGCGGCGGAGTGACGATAAGGGCGGGGTCAACATCCGCCAGTCTGCCGACCGTGGGCGGCGCCAGGTAATCGCGGTCCTTCCTCCAATTCCGGTGGAGTTTTTCCACGCGCGCCTGCATGGCCTCGCGCTCCTCGTTCGTCAGGTCGGCGTTGAGCAAGGCGGGCTGGTCGGCGAAGCGATACCAGTAGTAGGTCACCACGCTGCCGTCACCCAGGTGCGACTGAAAAGGTCCGGCCGCGGGGCCGGGCTTCTTCCAGCAACTCGCCGCATCATCAGGAGTGACATAGGGTTCGGGGCGATTCTCGCGGGGTCGGTCAAAACGAACCTGCACGAGACCCGTTTCCTTCGGGACGTCTTCGGCCCGCACCGGAACCCACCGCGCCTTCTTCTTGGCGCCGTCATTCACCAGGCGGAAGTACTCGGGGAGAGTGGCCAGCGGGCCGTTCCTGGAATCGGTCTTCTCAACCACCTGGTGATTCCAACGGTAGCCGAAGGTGTTCAAGTCCAATGCCCTGGGGGTCGCAAGAGAATCCCAAGCCACAGGCGCCTTCTTCTCCTTGGGGGCTCCGTCGGTGTAGATTTCCCAGGTTGCTTCGCCGCGCCCGCTGAAGTCGTGCACAACGGCCCCTTCGGGATTGATGGCGCCGCTGGCCTGGGCGCCCCCTTCAAACCAGGTCTTCACGGCATTCCACAGCGCTTTCCTGCTATAGGAGGTGATGCGATGCACCAGCACCGAGTCGCCGTTCGGCCCGCGGGGGAACGATGTGGGGGCGATTCGGGCATAGGTCTCACCCTTGGCGTCCATCGCCTGAACGCTGGGGACATGCTGGGTCTCCATCTGCAAGGCCCGGTTGGGATCGGAGGGACGGCTGTCCAGAAGCATCCCGCTCAGGCGCGGCTCAACCACGGCGGCGCGAGACCAGAAGAAGGGGGTGAAAAAAGCCACCGGGCCTTTGAAGTTCCCCGTATTCAGAAACAACGTCCAACTGTTGTCGCCTGTGGGAACGTCCTTTCCGGCGGTGGTGGGTTTGGCCTTGGTAAGGGGTAGCGGCAGGTAGCCGTATCCGAACAGTTCGCCGCAGGCGCCCTGCTTCAGGTTCAAGCCGTCGGGGGGCCAGAGCAACCACGGACTGAGTTGTGCCACACCGTAGAGGCCTTTCGGTTCCTTCCAGTTCCTTCCCTTGCCGGCCCCAGGCCCGTTGGCCCATTCGACGAAGTTCGGAGCCACCCCGCCCATGATGAACTTCGGCGTTTCGGTGGCGAACCGAGTGTCGCGCCACCAGCCCAGCCCGCCCTCTATACCGGAATACAGGTTGGCGGGAGCGCGGCCCTCATACTGAGCGAACATCCAGGTGCCGAAAAGCCCCGTTTGAAAACGGTCCCCCGGATAGTCCTTCAACAAGGGCCAGGCGGCCACATACATTGAGAACCCGGCATCATACGCAGCCGGGACTTTCCCGTTGGGCACGACCAGGTAACCGGCCATCTCGCCTCGTTGAATCCGGTCGCCTTCTCGCGCCGGCAAGACGCCCGCCGCCAACAGCAGAAGCATGCCGGCCCACCTGATCCCCTGCCCCATGGTTCATCTCCGAGCGATGCCCACCAATCATAACCGGCCGGCCTGGAACATGAAAGGGCGCGGTACCACGAGAGAACTAAGGGTTTACCGCTCGATGAACCTGAAACCAACGGTTGTCGCGACAACCGGAAGGGCGGTTTCGGCGGATTCCTGCGGTTCGGGCGGCATTCGCCGGACGACGACAAGTCCTCGCCACAGACGTAATTGCAAACACGGCAAGGACTTGCGGCTATCCGCAGAAAGAATTTTCAAGACCGGCCCGATAGACCGCTCCGGCACCTCTCCGCCCCGGCTTCATCTTCCGCGCCAGCCAAAAAAAAGTCCACCCTTTTCACATTCATCTTCATCCCACGCAGGCCAAGCAAGACACAGGAACGCTGGCGGCGGCCGGCCGGCAAGGGTATCATAACAGACGCGCGGCCAGGGGGTCCGTGCTGCCGCGCGAGGCGAAGCCGACCATGCCCACGGCGATGGCGATAGCGGCCCATCCGGACGACATCGAGTTCATGATGGCCGGCACGCTTCTTGCGCTGGGCGAGGCCGGGTGGCGGCTGCACTGCCTGAACGTGGCGACGGGGTCGTGCGGCTCGCGCAGCACGGGGCGCGACGAGACCGTGGCCGTCCGCACGCGCGAGGCGCAGGCCGCCGCCGCGATGCTCGGGTCCATCCTTCATCCCCCGCTGGTTGATGACATCGAGATTTATTACGAGCCGCGGCTCCTTGCGCGCGTGGCGGCCGTCGTGCGTCAGGCTGCGCCGCAGGCGCTGCTCGTGCCCTCGCCTTGCGATTACATGGAGGACCACGTGAACGCCTCGCGGCTGGCGGTTACCGCCGCGTTCACGCGCGGGATGCCCAACCTCGCCACGGACCCGCCCGCCGCGCCGGTCGATTCGCCGGTGGCGGTGTACCACGCCCTGCCCTACGGGCTTCAGGACGTGTTGCGGCGGCCGGTGCGGCCGGACTTCTGCGTCGATATTTCGCGCGTCTTCGACCGCAAGCGTCGTGCCCTGGCCTGCCACGAGAGCCAGAAACGCTGGCTCGACGAAAGCCAGGGCATCGGCAGTTACCTGAAGGCGATGGAAGATATGTCGGCCGCCGTGGGCCGGATGTCCGGCCGGTTCGCCCTGGCCGAAGGCTGGCAGCGGCACTCGCACCTGGGCTTCGGGCCGCCGGACTTCGACCCGCTGGGCGAGGCCCTCGGCCCGGACGCCTGCGCGGAACTTACGGAAGGAGGCAGCCGATGACCCGTCCCCTGAGCAAGTTGGCCCCCGGATGGTGGGACTACACGACCCTCGACCCGGACATCCTGAAAGACGCCGCACGCCTGACGCCGAAGGCCCTGGCGGGCCTGTCGCGTCCGGGGTTCCGCGTCGTCATGTACGACGCCGTCGAGGAGTTCTACCTGGCCGAGGCGCTTGAGTACATCGAGGCGTGGAAGCAATCGTCGCCCGGCCGGCCGGCGGGCATCTGCGGACCCATCGGGCCGACCGAGCAACTGCCGCTGGCGGCCCGCATCGTCAACGCGATGGACCTGGACCTGCGGGCCCGCGACGCGCACTTCTGGGGCATGGACGAGTGGGTGGAGAACGGCCGGCCCGTGCCGCCGGAGCACCCGCTGTCGTTCGCCCGGACGGACCGCCAGTTGTGCTTCGACCGCATACGGCCGGCGCTGCGGATGCCGCCGGAGAACCTGCACTTCCCCGCGGGCGACCTGGCGGCATACTCGCGCACATATGATGATATCCGCTGCGTAATCATGCAGGGCGGCCAGGGCGACATCAAGCACTGGGCGTTCAACGACCCCCTGCCCCGCCGCGGCAAGTACAGGGACGCCCCGCCCCCGCCCCGGGAGTACCTGAAACTGGGGACCCGCGTCGTGGACCTCCACCCCGTAACGGTGATGCAGAACGCCCGCACGAGCGGCGGGGGCGACGTCTCGCTCGTGCCAACCCAGGCCGCAACCGTCGGGCCGGTCGAAACGTGGAAGGCCGACAAGGTCTCAATCTGGCAGGCGGGCAGGCACGACAACCCGTTCGGCATGCGCCTGACGACGCTCATGATCTCCAGGAGAATCGCCGACAGCGCCGTGCCGATGTCGCTGCTGGCGCTGCACCCGAACGTGCAGTTCAACTTCTACCGGCCGGGGCTGGGCGAGTGCAAGGTGGAGATGCACTAGGCTACGCCAGCCGCGGCAGGAGGCGGTCGATCTCGCGCTGGATCGCCTCGAAGCGCACGGGCTTGTCGAGCATCACGTCGGCCTTCAGCCACCGCCGCTCTTCCTCGCCGGCGGCGTCGAACGCCATGCCCGTCTCGTACGTGACGGCCGTAACCAGGATGACCGGGATGGCCGGGTCGGCCTTCTTGATGTGATGGCACAGCATGAACCCGTCGTCGCGGTGCTCAAGCATCAGGTCCACGATGGCCAGGTCCGGCCGCGCGCGGCCGAAGGCCGCCAGCGCCGCCTGGTATCCGTCGGCGGGCGCCACATCGAAGCCCTGCGCCTGGAGCCTCTCCGTGAGTTCCTGGAGGAACTCCGGGTCGTCGTCCACGACGAGAATGCGCTTGGGCACGTTCAACCTCCGGGCGCGTCGCTCCCGGCGCTGCCTCGCGGCGGCCCGGACGGCAGGCGGCACGGCCCGCCCTGGCCGGGACGGCGGGGCGCCATGCTTTCGCGCCGTTGCGAAAGCATGATCCTGGTGCCCCTGAAACGCACGCCTTCGCCCGCCGCGGCGGGGCACCGGGCCCCGAGGTAAACCGTGAACCGCAAGCGTGTGCCCCTGCCGGGCGCGGAATCAATCGCGAAGGCGTCGGCAGCGCGGCGGATGCTCGGCAGGCCCATCCCGGCGCCGAAGCCCAGCGCCCGCGCCTCGGGCGGCGCGGTGGAGTAGCCTTCCTGCATCGCCAGGGGGACGTCGGCGATGCCCGGACCGGCGTCGGCGACTTCCACGTCGATGCGGCCGGGGGCCAGGCGCGCCTCCATCCGCCCGCCGCGCGCGTGGACGACGACGTTCATCTCGGCCTCGCAGGCGGCGATGACGGCGCGGCGGACGGAGTCGGGCGCCGCCCCGGCGGCCTCCAGGCGCTCCTTGAGGCGGCGCGACGCCGCACCCGCGCGGATGTAGTCTCCTCCCGCGATGATGTATGTGAAAGCGTTCATGCTCCGGCGGGCCTTGCGTCGTTCCAGCAGCGGTGCACGCGGCCGCACGTCTCGAAAAGGTCCACGGGCGAGACCATCAGGAACATGCCGCGTGACCGCGCGGCCGCAATAATCTCCGGCGCGGGGTTCTGGCCGCCCACCAGGCAGATGGCGGGCACGTCCATCAGTTCCGCCACGCACACCAACAGGGCGCTGGAGAGGTTGGTCACCAGCAGCGTGGTGTGCGAGGCGTGCGTCAGGAGGTCGCTGATGCGGTCGCCGGCGTACACGCGGTCGACCGCGCGGCAGTTAGGACGCCCCCCGGCCGCGACGTGGGCGCCGATTTCCCTGGCGAGGTCCGTCAGATTCATCATACCCGCCCCTGACCGGCCGCAACTCCCCGTGAAGCGGCGTTGATGCCACCGACACGCGCCGCCGGACATGGCCTCATCATTGCCGGTGCGCCCCCGGCAGGCCCGCCGGCAACCGCGAGGCGTGGCGGAGAGGGGGAGATTCGAACTCCCGGTGGACCGTAGCCCACACCGGTTTTCGAAACCGGCCCATTCAACCGCTCTGGCACCTCTCCGCGCCCGGCAGGATTTTTATCGTCCGGGCGGCCCCGTGTCTATAGCATTTGTGCCGAAGCGCGGGCAGGGCACAGTCGCGCTCCCCCCGTCCGCAGGGGCGCTTATGCGAACGTTCGTGAAGCCGCGCGCCGTCTTCAGCAAGTGCCTGGGCTTTGCCGCCTGCCGCTACGACGGCGCCATTGTCGCCGACGAGTTTGCCTCGCGGCTGCGTGCGCACGTTGCGGCGGCGCCCGTGTGCCCGGAGATGGAGATCGGGTTGGGCTGCCCGCGGGACCCCATCCGGGTGGTGCGGCGGGGCGGCCGCGTTCGCCTGGTGCAGCCGGCCACCGGCCGCGACGTGTCCGGCGAAATGGTTGCGTTCGCATCGCGGTTCCTCGCGTCGCTGGGCGAAGTGGACGGATTCCTTCTGAAGGCCCGCTCGCCGTCGTGCGGCATCACGGACGTGAAGGTGTACGGCGGCCCTGGCGCCGAGGCCCCGCTGGGCGCGGGCAGCGGCTTCTTCGGCGGCGCGGTCCTTCGGCGGTTCACCGACCTGCCGGTGGAGGACGAGGGGCGCTTGAACAACATTGCCCTTCGCGAGCACTTTCTTACGCGGCTGTTTGCGATGGCCTCGCTCCGCGGGGTCGGCCGCCGCGGCGGCATGCGCGACCTGGCGGCCTTCCATGCCGCCAACGAGTGGCTGCTGGCGGCCTACAGCCGTTCGCGGATGCGCGAACTGGGGCGCCTGGCGGCGTGCGCGGGCCGACGACCGTCGGCTAATCTGTCGGCCGCGTATCGCCGGGGCTTCGCCCGCGCCCTGGCCCGGCCGCCGCGAACGACGAGCATCATCAACGTGCTTATGCATGCGCTTAGATACGTCTCCGCCGGCCTCAAGGCGGGCGAGAAGGCCTTCTTCCTGGACCTGCTGGAGAAGTACCGCGCGGGCAAGGCCCCCCTGAGCGCGGCCCTGACGCTCGTGCGGTCGTGGGGCGTGCGGTTCGAGGTCGCCTGCCTCATGCAGCAGACGTTCCTGGAACCGTACCCGGAGGCGCTGGCAGAAACGTTTGCATTTCGCGCCCCGGCGCGCTAGATTCCACCCGCTCAGCCGAAGCAAGCCCACAACGGAAAGGACTCATCATGTGCGCGACGAAAGGGTATGCGGCCGTGTCGCTGGTGTGGCCGATGGTGCTCGTGCTGGGGGTGTCGGCGGCGTGCGTGCAGCCGGCGTCGGCAGCGTGGGCCCCGGCGGCGGGGCCCCTCCTGACGCGATGGGCCAAGGACGTGTCGCCCGACAAGGTGCACCCGGAGTACCCGCGGCCGCAGATGGTCCGGCCGCGGTGGCTCAACCTGAACGGCCTGTGGGACTACGCGGTCCTGCCCGTGGACGCCCCGCAGCCGGAGAAGTTCGACGGGCAGATCCTTGTGCCCTTCCCCATCGAGGCGGCCCTGTCGGGCGTGATGAGGCAGGTGAGCGAGAAGGAGCGGCTGTGGTACCGCCGCACGTTCATCGTGCCGCCGGACTTTGCGGGCGGCAGGCTGCTCCTGCACTTCGGCGCGGTTGACTGGGAGGCCGCCGTGTTCGTCAACGGCAGGAAGGCGGGCGAGCACCGCGGCGGATACGACTCGTTTACGTGCGACATAACCGATGCGCTCAGACCTGGCGGCCGACAGGAACTTGTTGTCGCGGTGTGGGACCCTTCCGACTCGGGCCCGCAGCCGCGCGGCAAACAGGTGCACAAGCCCGGCGGAATCTGGTACACGCCCACCACCGGCATCTGGCAGACCGTGTGGCTGGAGCCGGTGCCCGAGCAGTGGATCGGCGGCATCAGGATCGTGCCCGACGTTGACAACAGCGCCGTGCGCATCACCGTGGACGTGCAACCGCAGGCGCAAGGCAAATCGGCAGCGGTCAAGGCGGTGGTCAAGGACGGCGGCCGGCCCGTCGCCGAGGCGACGGGGCCGGCCGATGCGCCGCTGGAGGTTCGGATACCCCAGCCAAAACTCTGGTCGCCCGACTCGCCCTTCCTTTACGACCTGGAAGTGCGCCTGGGCCAGACCGACGCCGTGCAGAGTTACTTCGGCATGCGCAAGGTGGAAATCGGAAAAGACCCGCAGGGCGTTACGCGCATCCTGCTTAACGGCAAGTTCGTCATGCAGGCGGGATTCCTGGACCAGGGCTTCTGGCCCGACGGCCTCTACACCGCGCCCACCGACCAGGCCCTGCGCTATGATATTGAGATGACCCTCAAGTTCGGAATGAACATGGCCCGCAAGCACGTCAAGATTGAGCCCGAGCGCTGGTACTACTGGGCCGACCGCCTGGGCCTGCTCGTGTGGCAGGACATGCCGAGCGGCTCAAACGGCATGGAGCGGCGGCGCGGCCCCGACGGCAAGCCCCTGCCGCCCACCCCGAAGGATGACGCGGCGGCGGTTGAGGCCCGCAGGCAGTTTGAGAAGGAACTCGTGCGCATGGTTGAGGGCCTGCGCAACCATCCTTCAATCATCATGTGGGTGGTCTTCAACGAGGGGTGGGGGCAGTTTGACACCGAGCGCCTTACCGCACTGGTGAAGAACATGGACCCGTCGCGACTCGTCAATAACGCTTCCGGCTGGACCGACACGAGCGTGGGCGACGTGCACGACATCCACAGTTACCCCAACCCCAAGTGCCCGCCGACGGAAGAAAAGCGTGCGGCCGTGCTGGGCGAGTTCGGCGGCCTGGGACTGGCCGTACAGGGCCACTTGTGGAAGAAGGAATCGTGGGGCTACAAGGGCATGGCCGACGCCGAGCACCTGACGCGCACCTACGAAAAACTTCTGCGAACGGTGTACGACCTGAAGGACTCCGCCGGCCTGTGCGCCGCCGTGTACACGCAGACGACCGACGTTGAAGTAGAGTGCAACGGACTGATGACCTACGACCGGGTGGTCAAGGGCGACGTTGAGCGCCTTGCGGCCGTCAACCGCGGCGATTTCTCCAAGGTACCGCCCGCCCCCGTCGTGCGGAGCGTGGTTCCTACGGCAGAGGAGTCGCCGCAGGAATGGCGCTATGTAACGGAGAAGCCCGCCGGCGACTGGACCAAGCCCGCCTTTGACGACTCGGCATGGAAGAAAGGCCGCAGCGGTTTCGGCACCAAGGGCACGCCCGGCGCCGTGGTCCGCACCGAGTGGCGGACGACCGACATCTGGCTGCGGCGCGAGTTCCAGGTGCCCGCCGGCGACTTCTCGGCGCTCCAGTTGCGCGTGCACCATGATGAGGATACCGAGGTTTACATCAACGGCGTCCTGGCATGCCAACTGAAGGGCTTCGCGACCGACTACGACGAACAGCCGCTCGCGCCCGAAGCCAGGGCGGCTTTCAGGCCCGGCAAGAACGTCCTGGCCGTCCACTGCCGCCAGACCGGGGGCGGTCAATACATTGACGTCGGCATCGTTGAAGTCGTCCCGGCGAAGGCGAAGTGACGGCCCCTGGCCGAGCGGCGGATACGTCGCTCACGGCCGGGTGCCATGCTTTCGCGCCGTTGCGAAAGCGTGCCTGCGGCAAGCGCCTGGTGCCATGCTTTCGCGCCGTTGCGAAAGCATGCCTGCGGCAAGCGCACCGCCGGCCGCTCGCCCTGGCCGGGCCAGGGAAGGATGCCTACCATGATGAACGCCGCCAGACTGCTGGCCGTCGGCCTGGTTGTTGCCTCGGCCGGGGCCGCCTGCGCCGCCGAGCCCGCCCTGAAGCGCCTCTCGGCCGTGCCCTTTACGGACGTGCGGTTCGCCGACGCCTTCTGGACGCCGCGCCTCGAGACGAACCGCACCGCCTCCATCCCGCACAACTTCAAGATGTGCGAGGACACGGGCCGCCTGACGAACTTCGACAAGGCCGCCGGAAGGATGGAAGGCAAGTTCGAGGGCATCTTCTTCAATGATTCCGACGTGTACAAAGTCGTTGAGGGCGCCGCATATGCGCTTGCAGCCCACCCCGACGCCGAGCAGGAAAAGTATCTTGACGCCGTCATCGCACGCATTGCCGCCGCCCAGCAACCGGACGGATATCTTTATACGTTCTATACGGTCAACAAGACGCTTGATAAGCGTTTCACCGACTGCCGCAGCAAGCACGAGATGTACTGCGCCGGGCACCTCATCGAGGCTGCCGTGGCCCACTACCGCGCAACCGGCAGGCGCACGCTCCTGGACGTGGCCGTCCGCCTGGCGGACCACATCGACTCCATCTTCGGCCCCGACAAGCGCCACGACATAGAAGGCCACCCCGAGCCGGAACTGGCCCTCGTGAAACTGGCCGAGGCCGCCGGCGAGCGGCGGTACCTGGACCTGGCGGCCTTCTTCATCGGCGAGCACGGGCACAACGCCTGCGGCCGCACGCTCTACGGAGATTACGCCCAGGACCACAAGCCCCTGGTTGAGCAGACCGAGCCGGCCGGCCACGCCGTCCGCGCCATGTATTTCTACTCGGGCGCCGCCGACGTGGCCGCACGCACCGGCAACGCCGCCTACCTCACGGCCCTCCGTACGATCTGGGAGAACCTGGCCACCAAGAAGATGCACCTGACGGGCGGCGTGGGGGCGCGCCACTCAGGCGAGGCCTTCGGCGACGCCTACGAACTGCCGAACCTGTCGGCCTACTGCGAGACGTGCGCGGGCATCGGCCTGGCGCTCTTCAGCCACCGGATGAACCTCCTGACGGCCGACGCGCGGTACGCCGACGTGGTGGAGCGCGTGGCCTACAACGGGTTTCTTTCGGGCGTCTCGCTCGACGGGCGCAGGTTCTTCTACGTGAACCCCCTGGCGAGCCGCGGCAACCATCACCGCCAGGCGTGGTTCGGCTGCGCGTGCTGCCCGCCGAACGTGGTGCGGTTCATGGCCTCGCTGCCCGGCCTCGCGTACGCCCACGACGACGAGTCTGTTTATGTGAACCTCTACGCAGGAGGGAAGGCCCGCGTCGCGCACAAGGCCGGCCCCGTCGCGCTGGCGCAGGAGACCCGCTACCCGTGGGACGGCAAGGTGGCGATAACGGTGGAAGGCGCTCCGGCCGGGGCGCTGACGCTGGCGCTGCGCGTGCCCGCGTGGGCCCGCTCGGAGCCGTCGGCCGACGACCTCTACCGCTACGATCCTCCGCCGCAAGAATCCCTGGTTGTAAAACTCAACGGCGATTCGGTTCGCACGCTGGACGTCCGCAAGGGCTACCTGTTTCTTTCGCGCAGATGGCGCAAGGGCGACCGCGTGGACCTTGACCTGCCGATGCCCGTCCGCCGCGTGTACGCCCATCCGAAGGTCCAGGCCGACGCCGGCCGCGTGGCCGTCCAGCGCGGGCCCGTCGTGTACTGCGCCGAGGCCGCCGACAACGGCAAGGACCTCCGGTTCGCCTTCATGCCGCCCGACGCTGCCCTGGCGGCCGAGCACCGCGCCGACCTCCTGGGCGGCCTGACGGTCATCCGGGCGAAGGCCAAGGTGCGCCAGCCGGATGGGACCGAACCGAAAACCGCCAACCTCGTGCTCATCCCCTACTACGCCTGGGACCACCGCGAGGCGGGCGAGATGATGGTCTGGCTGCCCGAGAAGGCCGACCTGGCCGCGCCAACTCTCAAGCCCACCATCGCCGCCGCCAGCCGCGCAAGCGCCTCGCACTGCTGGCACGCCGACACCGTCCAGGCCCTGAACGACCAAATCGAGCCGGCGAACTCCGGCGACCACGAGGTTCCGCGCCTCACCTGGTGGGACCGCAGGGGCAAGACGGAGTGGGTGCAGTATGATTTCGCCCGGCCCGCGAAGGTCTCCGCCACGGAGGTGTACTGGTTCGACGACACGGGCCGCGGCGGCTGCCGCGCGCCGCGGGCGTGGCGCATTCTGGCCCGCGTCGGCGGCGAGTGGAAGCCCGTCGAGGGCGCGTCCGAGTGCGGCGCGGCCAGGGACAAGTACAACCGCGTCACGTTCACGCCCGTAGAGGCCGACGGCCTGCGCCTGGAAGTGGACCTCCAGGCGGGCTTTTCGGGCGGCATCCTGGAATGGAAAGTCGGAGGCGAATCCAAGCCGTGAGCCGCGGTGTGGAGCGCGAAGCGCCGGGCGGTGCGCCCGCGGCCCTGCCGCCGGCTCGCGGCATGACGGCGGCGGCGGTCGCGCTCGTCCTCGTCGGCGGAGCGGCCGCGTACTCGAACACGTTCGACGTCCCGTTCATCTTCGACGACCGCAACTCCATCGTCGAGAACCCGACCATCCGGCGTCTGTGGCCGCCCGGCCCGGTCCTCTCGCCGCCGCCCGAGGCCGTAACGGTCATCGGCCGCCCAGCCGTCAACCTGTCGCTGGCCCTCAACTACGCCTTCTGCGGCCTCGACGTGCGGGCCTATCACGCGGTGAACCTGGCGGTACACCTGGCCGCCGCGCTGGCGCTGTTCGGCGTGGTAAGGCGGACGCTGGCGCTGCCCGCGATGGCCGCACGCTTCGGTCCGGCCGCGACGGGCCTGGCCGCGGCCGTGGCGCTTATCTGGACGCTGCACCCGATTCAAACCGAGTCGGTCACATACGTGGTTCAGCGTGCCGAGGCGCTCGGCGGCCTGTTCTACCTGGTAACGCTTTACAGCGCCGTCCGGGGTGCGACATCTGCGCGGCCCGCCCCCTGGTATGCCGCTGCGGCCTCCGCCTGCGCGCTCGGCATGGCAAGCAAAGAGATCGTGGCGTCAGCGCCGTTGATCGTGCTGCTCTACGACCGCGCGTTTCTGGCGGGGTCGTTGCGGGAGGCACTGCGGCGGCGGTGGCCGCTCTACGCGGCGCTGGCGGCCACGTGGGGCATCCTGGCGGCCCTGCTCCTTGCGTCCGGGCAGCGGGGCGGAACGGCGGGGTTCGGACTTAACATGAGCCCCTGGGAGTACCTGGCGGCCCAACCCGCGTTCATCGTTCACTACCTGCGCCTGTGCTTCTGGCCCGACCCGCTTGTGCTGGATTACGGCTGGACCGCCGGCGCGAGGCCGGGCGATGCGCCGGCGTACGGGGCAGCGGCGCTCCTGCTGGCCGCAACCGGCGTGGCCCTGCGGCGATGGCCGGGGCTGGGGCTGCTTGGCGCCTGGTTCCTGGCCATCCTTGCGCCGAGTTCCAGCATCGTGCCGCTCGTGGGCCAGGTGGCCGCTGAGCACCGGATGTATTTGCCGCTGGCGGCCGTGGTCGCGCTGGCGGTGGTCGGGGGATACGCGCTGGGGGCGCGGTTCCTCGCGCGGCCGGTGGCAGGGGGCGCGCGGCGGAGACTCATCGGGCGGGTCCTGGCCGGCGCGGCCGTCTTCGCCCTTGCGGCCGCGCTTGGCGCCGCCACCTTCCGCCGCAACCAGGACTACCGCACTGCCGTCACAATCTGGGAAGACACGGTCCGCAAGCGGCCGGAGAACCCGCGGGCGCAGTCGAACCTGGGCGCCGTCATGGTGCGGGAAGGCCGGGATTCCGAGGCCCTGGAGAAGTTCAACGAGGCCCTCCGGCTGGCCCCCGACTACGCCGATGCCTGGTACAACCGCGGCCTGGCCCGCGCACAGCGGGGCGACCTGGAAGGGGCGGTCGGCGACTTCTCGCAGGCGATCGCCCTGCGGCCCGCGTTCGCCGCGGCATACAGCGGCCGCGCCGGCGCCTGGCAGCGCCTGGGGCGGCTCGACCTCGCCCTGGAGGGCTACACGCGGGCGCTGGATCTGGCGCCGCACGACGCCGCCGCCTGGAGCAATCGCGGCGAGGTGTATCGCCGCCTCCGCCGCCACGACCTGGCGGCCAGCGATGCCGCCCGGGCGACGCTCCTGGGGCCGGACCTCGCCGAGGCCTGGTTCAACCGCGGCCTCGTCCGGCAGGAGGAGGGCGCCCTGGACGACGCCGCGGGCGATTACACGCGGGCGCTGGAACTGGCGCCCGATTACGCCGACGCATACACCAACCGCGCCGCGGTGCGGCTGCTGGCCCGGCGGCCCGACCTCGCCTTGGCGGACTACTCGAAGGCCATCGACCTGCGCCCGGCCGACCCCGCCGCCTGGAGCAACCGCGGCAACACGTATCGCCTTATGTCTAATTTTTCCGAGGCCATCCGCGACTGCACGCACGCCCTGCAACTCGCGCCCGACTACGCCCCGGCCCTGCTCAACCGGGCGATCGCCTATTACGAGTCCGGCGCGTACGACAAGGCCCGCTCCGACGTTGAAGCCTGCCGCCGCCTGGGCCGCCAGGTGGACGAGAACTTCCTGAAGGCCCTGCGCGAGGCCCCCGGCGCCGCGCCGTAGCGGGGCGTCAGCATTCCTTGCGGTCCTCGCCTTCTTTGCGGCTCAGTCCGCTTCCTCCCGGCCGCGCTTGCTCCGAAAGAACTCCGTCAGGACGGCCCCGCATTCCTCGGCCAGCACGCCCGCCGTGGCGGCGACGCGGTGGTTGAGCCGCGGCTCGTCCAGGAAGCGGAAGACGGAGCGCACAGCCCCCGCCTTCGGGTCGCACGCGCCGTAAACGAGGCGGTCGATCCGCGCCAGGACCATCGCCCCCGCGCACATTGCGCACGGCTCGAGTGTAACGTAGAGGGTGCACCCGCCGAGGCGCCACGAGCCCAGCGCCTCGGCCGCCTGCGTGATGGCGATCATCTCGGCGTGGGCCGTGGGGTCCCGGAGGGTCTCGCGCTGGTTGTGCGCCCGGCCGACCAGGCGGCCCTCATGCACGATGACGCAACCGACGGGCACCTCGTCCTTCGCGAGGGCATCGCGGGCCAGGCGCAGGGCCTCGTGCATCCAGCGATCATCTTCCGCGGCTGTCAAGACCATGCCGACCTTTCAGCGCCCTTTCAGCGCGCGGGCGCAGTATCAGAGGCGCGACCGTAAGGGAGCGGTGCCGTGGTGGCCGCCGAAGGCTCCGCTCCCTTACGGTCGCGGCCCAGGTACGTCGCGGCTCAGAAGGCGTTCCACGAGGGGCTTGAGGCCCGGGACGCTGCCCTTCCCGCAGATGAGGGTGCCGGCGGGACCTTGCACGATGACGCAGTCGCTGATGCCCGACACAAGCACGGGCGCGCCCGACGTCGAGATAATGAGGTTGCCGCGGGCCTCGTCCAGAATCACCCGGCCGCGGACGCGATTGCCGCCGGCGTCGGCCGCAAAAAGGTCAGCGGCGGTCAGCCAGTTGCCCACGTCGTTCCATGCAAAAGCCGCCGGCACGGCCCACACGTCCTCGGTCTTCTCCATAATGCTGTAGTCCACGGAGATCGACTCGATGCGCTCGAACGCCTCGCGTGCCCGCGCGGCAAACGCATCGGTGTCCACCGCCTGGCCCAGGGCGGCGATGGGGCCGTAAACCTGCGGCAGGTGGCGCGAGGCGGCCGCCAGCAGCGCCTCGGTGCGCCAGATGAAGATGCCGCTGTTCCACAGGAAGCGACCGGAGGCCACGTACTCCTCGGCCCGGGCGCGGTCGGGCTTCTCAACGAACTGCTCGACCCGCACCGGCTCGTCCCCGCCGGGCGGGCCGGACAGCCGCAGGTAGCCGAACTCCGTCGAGGGACAGGACGGCGGGATGCCGATGGTTCCCAGCCCGCCCCGCCCGGCGCGGGCCGCCGCACGCGCCAGCGTGCGCCGGAACGCTTCCAGGTCGCCGATGACATGGTCAGACGGCATGACGATCATGATGCTTCCCGGCCGGCGGCGGTTGACAATGACGGCGGCCAGGATGATGGCGGCGGCCGTGTTCCGCCGCATCGGCTCAAGGATGACGTTGGCCTGCGGCACGTGCGGCGTCTGGTCGCGCACCAGGCTGGCGAACCGCGCGTGGGTCATGACGAGAATGCGGTCCCACGGCACCAGGCCGCGAGCCCGCTCGGCGGCCTGGACGTAGAGCGGCTTGGCCGCAAGCCCGTGCAGAAACTGCTTGGGCACGTCCGGCGTGCAGAGGGGCCAGAACCGCGTGCCCGCGCCGCCCGCCATCAGCACGGCGACGGCGTCGCGGAACGGATCCTGCGCCGTCGCGGCCCGTGCGCCCTGGCCAGAGTTCTCGCCCATGAACTCGTTTCCCCGCCTTGCGCCTGTTGCGGAGCGGCGCCGCGCCGCCTTGAAGCGTCGCCGCGCCGCCTTGAAGCGTCGCCGCGCCGCCTTGAAGCGGCGCCCGCCGCCTTGAAGCGTCGCCGCACCGCCGCCGTCGGGACCCGTACTGGTAATCTCGGCTTACCGAATCCGCGAGGTTC
Organism: Planctomycetota bacterium; assembly: GCA_016872895.1. Taxonomy (GTDB): domain Bacteria; phylum Planctomycetota; class Phycisphaerae; order FEN-1346; family FEN-1346; genus VGYT01. Next base: position 16,738 of record VGYT01000006.1, on the reverse strand, counting down.
GGCAAATCTCTCAGACACAAAGCCGGTGAGCAGGCGGCAGCGCCTTGAATACGCTCATCCGGTTGGATACCTTCACATATCGGCGATGTGCCGGCAACCTTATTACGGCGGCCACGGGCCGCGTACGCGGCTTGCCAGGGCGACGCCGGGGCAAGCCCGGACTGACACGGGACAGAGATGGGCCTTGAACCTACAGCGGCAGCGTCCGGTCCGCCCCGGCGGGGCCTGGCGCTGGGGCTGTTTGCGGCCGGGGTCGCGGCGGCGGCGGCAGCGATGGAGATCCTCATCGGGGCGCCGGGCGTTCCGTACAACGTCCGCGAACTTTTCCCCGAGGGCCGCCTCGACGTATCGGCCGCCGCCTTTTCGCTGGTCCTTCTCTTCACGGGGTTCGCGCCGGCGTGGGCGGCTGACAGGATTCTGCGGAGCCCGCGGTATTCGTTGGGCGCCGCGTTGTGGGCGGCGTGCGCAGCCCTGGCCGCGTGGTTCATGCTTCGTCTTTCCGTCACGACTGAGAGCCTCGGCGACATCCTCGGCTCACAAACGCTGGGCTGGGGGTGGGACTGGGAGTTCATCTGCCGCTTCCTTGCGCTGTACGGCGGGCCGATGCTTCTGCTGATGGCCAGCAGCGCGGCGGTAGGGGCGTGGCGGAAGTCCGGCATGTTCCGGGGCGTGCAGGCGGGCCTGGGGCTGCTGCTCTTCAACCTCCCCTGCCTGCTGCTGGTGCACTTCGTAGTCATAGACTGGGCGAACACCGACAACCTGACCGAGTTGATTCGGGCGGAGCCGTATCCGGGCGGCGTCTTTCTGATGCTGCTGGTCTTGCTGATAGGGCTGAACGCCGCGGCGTTAGCCCACGCCTGGCGGCAACCGACGGCGGGCCGGGTCGCGGCGGCGATGGCCGCCACGGGCATCCTGGTGGTCCCCGGCTGGCTGCTTCTTGAACTGGGACTCGTGCCGGAACTCACCAAGTACGGCATCACGTTCCCGGCGGCGCGGTTTCTGCTGGGGCCCGACCGGCAGACGGTCCTCTCGCAGTGGGACCTGTTTCTTCGGTGGGGCATCGTGCAAACGGCCGCCGTGGCGACCCTCGCCTGGGGCGAGTTGATCGCCCTGCTCCTGGTTCCGTCATACGCGGCGGCGCCGGCGGCGCACACCTCGGGCGCGGCGGCTCAGGAGAGCCGCCGCGCGGCGGGTCTCCCGACCCGCCGCGGGCCTGCCGAACCGCCGGCCGGCCTCGCGGGCGAGCGGGCGTCCGGCCTTGCGGCCCCTGGCCGCGCGTACGGCATCCTGCTGATCGCGTACCTGGCGTTCGTGGTTTACGGGAGCCTTGTGCCGCTGCACTTCCAGAGCAGGCCGTTCGGCGAGGCCGTCTCGCAGTTCCTGCGGACGCCGTACCTGTCTATTTTCGTCGGCGGCCGCGCCGACCTGGTGGCGAACCTGCTGCTTTTCATTCCGCTGACGTTCTTTGCGATGGGCGTCCTTACGCGGGAGAACTCGCGGCGGCGCCGCTGGGCGATCGCCCTGTGCACCGCGCCGGCGGCGGCCGCGCTCAGCGTGGGCATCGAGTTCACGCAACTCTACTTCCCGGCGCGGACGGTTTCGCTCAACGACATGCTGGCCGAATCGGCCGGCGGCGTCATAGGAATCGTCATCTGGTTCCTGGCGGGCGCGCGGGTCACATGCTGGGCCCGCGGCCTGTGGCAGGAACACGTGCAGGAGGAGCGGGCCGCCAAGATTCTCAGCGGGTACGCCGTGGCGCTGGCCCTGTACCAGTTGCTGCCGTTCGACCTGACGATCCGGCCCAGCGAAGTCTATCATAAGTTCAGCGACGGCCACGTGAACCTCATTCCGCTGGCCGATGCGGCGCGACTGGATCTCTACGGCGTGCTGTCGGATGCCGCCCTGATGGCGCCGATAGGATACCTCATCGTTCTCCTGGCGCGGGGAAGGCGGCATCCGCTGCGGTTGGCGGCGGGCTGGGGGCTGCTTTTCGCCGCCGCCATCGAACTGCTGCAACTCTTCGTGGTGTCGCGCTACCCCAGCGCCACGGACGTGGTGCTGGGCGCAGCCGGCGCAGGCGCGGGGGGATGGCTGGCGATGCATTTCGGCCCGGCGGCGCGGCCGGGCGTCTGTGAGACGCCGTTCTGGGCGCGGCACGGCGGATGGATCAAGGCCGGCCTCCTGCTGGCCTGGACGGCGGGGATCGTGTGGACGAAGTGGTGGCCGCTGGAGTTCGCGTGGCCGCCGGACGGCTTGTGGCAGGGCGTCATCCGGTCGGTCCGCGTGCCCCTGACGGGCCTCTACTACCAGTCGGAACTGAGCGCGGCCGGACAGGTGGCCCGCGAGTTCACCGCCTTCGCCGTGATGGGATTGCTGGCGCGAAGCCTGGCGGGGCCCCGCGAGGAGTCGGCCCGCGCATCGGCAGCCGTTGCCGCCATAGCGGTTGCGGCGGCGGCCGTTGCGCTTGAGGCGGGACAACTGTTTCTGCCCGCGGGGGGGGCCGACATGACGTCGGTCATCCTTCCCGTGGCGGGCGGCATAGCCGGGGTGCTGCTCTACGGGCCGTTCGTGGACACGTTCGTGCGGGGTTCGCCGATGCGGGAAGAGAACACGTCGCCCTGGTCGGCCACGTGACGGCCGACTGCCGAACTACGATTCCCGATTCCCGTAACTGAAGGTCTCCGTCGGCGGGACTTCCAGTATGCCGCACCCCTTCACGCATGAGAAACGGAACTCCGCAAGAAGCCGCGCCAGTTTATCGGCCGTCCCGCGAAGGCCAACGCGATGGCGCCAGCGGGACAGACGCCCCACCGGAAGGACGGGCTGGTCGGGGTCAAGTTCCCAGGGATGCAGGTAGAGCATCCCCGGCTCGCCAGGGCGACGCCGTGGCAAGCCCGGCCACCCGCCGCGAGCGGAAGCGCGCAGGGCCGCCGCCACGAAGCGGACCGGCAGCAGGCGAAGGTACCCTCCGCCGCCCACGGGCCAGTTGGCCCCCGCCAGGCGAACGGTGAGGGGCGGAATCTCCAGGATGCTTCCTCCCCCCGGGCCGACGGCACGGTGGGGGCACACCGGCGCATCCGGAACGCCATAGCGGTCGTGGCGGATGGGAAAGACGGAGGAGTCGTACGCGAACCCCGCCTCGGCCAGCATGTCCAGCGCCCAGGCCGTCTTGTGGGTGATTGAGAACGTCGGCGCGCGGTAACCCATCACAGGTTGCCCGGCGATGTCCTCCAGGAGGGCGCGGCTGTCCAGCAGGTCGCGGCGGAAATCCGCCGGCGTCAGGCTGCCGAGCATCCGGTGCCCCCAGCCGTGCGAGGCGATCTCGTGCCCTGCCCCGGCGATGCGGCGGACGACGTCCCGTTCGTGCCGCGCGACCCAGCCGAGCACGAAGAACGTGGCGGTCGCCGCGCGGCATGCCAGCATCTCAAGAATGCGGTCAACGGCGGTCGGGAGTCGCTTCGGAGTGGAGTCCCACCGGTCGCGCGGAATGACGTGGGCGGCAGCCTCGACCTGGAAGTACTCCTCCACGTCGAAACTGAGCATGTGCGTCCTGTCCGCGGAGGGCAAAGGCGTGCCGGCGGCAGCAGGATTCTCCGGGTTCACGACTTGGGCTGTTCCATCTTTGCGAGGGCCTCGCGGGCGGAACGCACGGCCTCGGTTACGCCTACGGCCACCGTCTTGTCGCCGGCCTTCTGCTTCTCACCCAGGCTGACGGCCGCGGCAAGGTGCCAGCGGGCCAGTTCCTTGCGTCCGATGGCGGCCTCGACGGCGCCCAGGTGGTAGTGCACTTCGGGCGAGTCGGGCAGCCCCTTGACGGCCCGCCACAGTTCGGCCGAGGCTTCATCGTGGCGGCCCCGCAGGTGGGCGATCCAGCCCAGGGTGTCGCGGAAGGCCGCCGTCTGAGGGGATGCCTTCACCGCGGCCTCGGCCCATTTCTGGGCATCGGCCAGCATGGCCGCATCCTGCGCGTGCAACTGGGTCGTGAGGTAAGCCGCGTTGTTCGCCGCGGCCGGGTTCTGCGTGGCCTCCCAGACCTGGCGGTAAAGCGGAAGGGCCTCTGCCAGGCGTCCGGCCTTCTCAAGTGCCAGCCCCTGGTTCATGAGCGATTCATGGCGGTGTCCAGAGTCGGCCTGGGCCACGGCGGCCCAGATTTCCGCCGCCTTGTCATATTGCTTATCGTTGAAGGCCAGGGCCGCCTGGATTGTCCGGGCCAGGGGGCAATCGCCCGGCTGGAGCGTCCCCAGGACTTCCTGCGACATCGCGGCATCAGGCCTGGTCTGCATGACGAGGGCCGCGGCCCACTGGCATGTGGGACGGGCCTTCAGCGCCTGCATGGCCCACTTCTGGGCCAGGAGCGGGATGCCCTGGTCGGCGGCAAGGGCGGCGCGAAGCAGCCTGGCCGCCTCCTGGGGGGCCTTCGGGTCGCGGCCGGCCGCCGCCACCAGTTCGGCGGCGACGCCGCGGCTGACGCCGGTGATGGCGGGGACCTTCGCCAGTTCAGCCTCGGCCTCGGCCTTCGACCCGGACGCCAGGGCCGCCAGCACCTTGTAAGCCGCCGGCAGCGGCGGGGCCGGGGTCGTCTGCCCGGCACTCTGCTGAATCTGCGCAAGGCGGTCCTTCCAGGGGGCCGTCGCGCCGCCCGTGTGGGAGGCCACGGCCAGGCCGAGCAGCGCCTCATAGATTCCCGCCTCGCCCACCGGCGGCAACTGGGCCTTGGCGACTTCGGGCCTGTCCTCGGCCAGGAGCAGTGCGGCCAGTTGCCGCCACCTGGGCCTCTGCGTGTCCTCGGCCATCTGGAGCACGAGGTCGGCCGCGCCCGCGAGGTTGTTCGCCGTGAGGAGCGCCTGGGAGGCCAGGAAAGGCGCCTCGTCTGCCAGGGGCTCCCCGGCGGGCTGCTGGGCGATGAAGTCCTGGTACCGCTTTACGGCGTCGGCCGGCCGCTTGGCCAACAGGAGGATGCTCATCTCCTGCACGAGGACGGAGGGGCGGCCTGGCTTGGCCCGGTCGATGCTGCCCAGGACTTGAAGTTTGGCCTCGTCGGTGTCCTCCAGGTCGGCCAGCGCCTGGCGTGCCGAGACGTATTGCGATGCGTATTCAGGGATTTTCTCCAGGATTTCCCGCGCCCGGTCCTTCATGCCGAGGCAGGCGAACGCATGGCCCAGGGCGCGCTGGAGCCGCGGGTCGCCCGCGTAGCCCAGTTTCGCCAGTTGCTCGAAGCAGGCGGCGGCGTCGGCCTGAACGCCCCATCGCGTGAACATGTCGCCCTGCTCAAAGAGGGCGATGGCCCGCCCCGTCTGCCCCATCGTTTCCAGGCGCTTCAGGGCTTCGACGGCAAGAAGGGGCTTGCCGTCGGCGTCAAGCGTCCTGGCGAGCAGAAGATGGATGCGGAAGTTCCCCGGTTGCCTCTCGATGGCCTTGCGGTAGCACTCGGCGGCGTCCTGCAACTTGCCGGCATCCGAAAGGACGGCGGCCCGCATCAAGTAGGACCGCACGTGGTAAGGCAGGAGTTCCTGCAACCTGTCGCACGCCGCCAGCGCCTCGTCGATCTGGCGAATCTGGACGTGAAGCGCGGCGATCTGTTCCCACATGCGGCCGCTCTGGCTCTCAGCGGCGATCTTCTGGAGGTCCGCCAGGACGGCCGCGGCCTCCTTGCCCCGGTCGGACGCGGCCAGCAGTTGCGCCTTGCCCAGGAGCGCCTGGCGCTGCCAGGGACGGCTGGCGGCCAACAGGTCCAGTTCGGCCAGCGCGCGGTCCACGCGCCCGCCGCGAGCCAGCGCCTGCGCCCGGAACAGCCGCGCAAGGTTCTGACTCTGCTCCGGGGCGCCCTTGCGGCCGGCGAGACGGCCGTAGGCATCGGCGGCGGCATCGACGCGGCCCAGCCGGTCGAAGAGCCAGCCCATCGCCATGTCAACCATGTCCTGCCGCGCGCCGGGCACGGCCGCCAGCGCGGTCTGGACCTGCTCCGGCTTCGACCGCCGGGCCAGGACGACCGCCAGCCGCAGGTACGCGGTCAACTGGTCCGGCGACGCCTTCACGAGCGCAGCCCACTGCTCGATGCACTTGTCGTCCTGGCCGAGCACGAGGTATGCCTGGCCAAGCAGGACGCGGGCGTCGGCGTCGTTCGGCTTCTTCTTGAGTATGGCCTCGCAGATTTCGACGCAGCGCCCAGGCAGGCCGTTGGAGAGGTAAATCTGCGCCAGGTAGAGGCCGGCCGGCGCCTCGGGCCCGGCCTGCCGAAGCATTTCCTCGATGTTAATCTCGCCGCGGATGAGCCGCACCTGGCTGATCAGCCGCGGGGCCAGCGTGTTGCTCGGGTCCCGGCCCAGGATGGCCTGACACTGGCTGAGGCATTCGTCCAGCAGGCCGGCGTCAAAGAGCGCCCGGGCCAGGACTTCCTGATAGGTCATATTGTGCTCGTCCAAGTCCGCGGCGGTGCGGTATTCCTCGATGGCCTGGAACGCGCGGTCGGTTGAGGCGTAGAGGCGGGCGAGTTCGAAGTGGAGGCGGGCGTCCTTAGGGTCCCGGGCAAGTTCATCGCCCAGCAACTTCTCGGCTTCGGACACCCGGTCCGTCAGCACCAGGGCGCGGGCAACCGCGAGTCGTTCCACAAGGTTCGCCGGCTTGCAGTCGGCCGCGCGGCGGGCCGCGTCCGCGGCCTTGTCTCTGATGCCCAGAAGGCTGTACCCATCATAGACGGCCAGCAGCATGTCGGCCCGCGAAGGATGGTCTTTCAAGGCTTTCTCGATGGCCTGCTGGGCCAGTCCGGTCTGGCCGGTCCCCTCGGCGGCGCGCACGTAAAGGCCGAGGGCCACAGGGTCCTCGGGGTGCGCATCGTAGTAGGCCTTGGCGTCCGGGAAGGCCTCGGGCGCGAATCCGCCAGCCAGGAGCGATTCCGCCAGGTATCGGCGGGCGCCCGCGTGCGCGGGGTCGAGTTTCGTCACCGTTCGCATCGCCTCGCGGGCCAGTTCCTTCTTGCCCGTGGCCAGTGCCGCGATTGCATAGGCGTAGTGGGCCGCGGCCAGACCGGGGGATTCGGTTTTCAGCGCCAGCATCGCCCGCTCGGCGTCGGCCCATTTGTTCAGGGCCATCAGGACGCGGGCGTTGATGAACCTGGCCCGGCCCTGCTGGTCCTGGGCCGGCTTGGCCTCAATCACCTCTTCGCAGAGCGCCTGGGCGCGGGCGAAGTCGGAAAGGCGCAGGGCCGTTTCGGCCCGCGCCAGTTTCGCCTCGATGTCTTTCGGATGCCTGCCGAGGATGGCGTCGAGTTCGCGGGCGGCCCCCTGGAGCCTCTGGGCGTCTTCGGCGGTGGTTCGTGTGTCGTCGGCGGCATGTGCATCGTGCATGATGAGCAACACGGCGGCCACAACGGGAGGGTCGGCCTGGGACATGATCGCCTGGCGGACGGCGGCCAGCATCTGGCGGTCGTTGCGGCTGATGCACTGCTCCACGAGCGCGCGGGCGGCCGCGCCGCGTTTCGGGTCGCGTTTCACGACGTCCAGCAGGACGTCCACGGCGGCGCCGACGGATGCGTTGGACTGCGCCAGGGCATCCTGGGCGGCCTGGCGCTTCGCGTCCCGCGTCTTCAGGTCGCGGGCAACCTCGGCAACATCGGCCTCCTTGTCCAACCTGTTGCTCAAGGCGCGCTGGGCTGAGCCGATCAGGATCAGGTTGAGGCCGGCGGCCTGCCGCAGGTCCAAGACGTCCGTCTCGTCCCTGGCCTGGACGCCGGCGAGGAAATCGTTGGCCTGCCGCAGGCCGCTGATCGCCTGCGTCAGGCTCGCAACGCTGACCGGAGACTCCGCCGACGCCAGCGACTGCCGCGCGGGCATGGCGTGCGTCTCGGCCACGGCCAACTCGACGGTCACGCCGGTGGGGCCGTGCTTTGCCGCCTCCCCTAGCGAGGCGCGGGCCTCGTCGTACCGTCCCAGGTGAAGACACGCCTGGGCCCGCTGGTAGTGGCCCATCCAGTTCGCCGGCTCCTTCGCGATAACCGCGTCGGCCAGTTCCATTGCGCGATCGTACTGCTGGCCGCGCATGGCCAGTTCCGACCGCGCGAGCAGTTTGGCAGTGGTGCCCTGGTGCAGGTACCAGGCGATAGCCAGGGCGAGCCCGCCCAGGACGCCCAGGATGATCAGGATCAGAAGGACGCGTCGCATATGACCTCCTCCTCCGGATTCACGGCAGTGCGCGGTCCAGGTATGGAAGCGCGATGCCAAGCATCATCATGGTTCGGCGGTTGGCGGCCTCGGCGTTGTCGTCGGCCGACGTGGAGACGCGGATGAGCGCGCCGCTGGCGCTGCGCCCCAGCAGGCCGTTGGCGAAAATGGCGAACTGCTGCCGCCAGAAACTGGGCGTGTACTCATCTCCGCACTTATAGACATACAGGAAATGCTGACGGCTGGTCCCCGTCTGGACGACCAGGGCGCGGCAGCGCACTTCGCCGCGTCCCTCGACGTTGGGGAGGACGACGTCGCGCTTCTCAACGATGTCCTGGCCTCCGCCTTCGAGGCAGAGGTCGGGCGGATGGGTGCCCTTGCGGTTGTCGCGGCTGAAGATCACGCAGAAGTCCACCGGCTGCAAGCCGGGGCTGAAATAGCGGCGGTAGAGATAGTCGCGCGTCTCGAGGATATCCAGCGTGCGGTCGTCCATGACGAGGTCGTAACTCTCCCAGCGGCGCCCGTCCATCTCCAGCGCCGTGGGCATGGCCGCGCGGGCCAGCGCCTGGTTCCACACGGAAGGAACAGAGCGGTTCAGCGCCAAGGTGACGCCGCCGACGACAAGCAGAAGAGCAACGGCCGCCGCACCAGCGCGCCCGCCCACGGCGTGGGCCATGCGCGGCCACTGGTCGTCGTCCCCCGGCCCGCGAAGGACATCGTGGAACAGCGGTTCGACCGTGGCCGGTTTCCCAACGGCCTTCCGCGCCCACAGCACGAGGCGCTCGATGCCGAACATCATGGCGAAGGCGACGGGGTAGATGAGAATGCCGGAGGTGTCGTGGTACCAGCCTGCTGCCGTCGGGACGTCCCAGACGTCCGCCACGACGATGAGGCCGACGATTCGCAGCGAGTTGCTGGCCACCGCCACGGGCACCGACATGGCGAACAGCGCCAGCCGCCACCATCCCCTCAGTTTACAGACATACGCATATATGGCCCCGAAGCCCAGCAGGCTGATCAGCGTCCGGAGGCCGTTGCACACGTTCGCAATGACGAACGTCTTGTCGCCCTCCAGCAGCACCTGGTTGCCCGACCGCTCGACGATGACGCCCAGCGCGCCGGCCAGCGACACGCCCCAGTCCGCCGCCAGAAGTTTCAGGCGGAAGTTGAGTTGCGCAATCGAGACCTCCGGCAGCGGCACCATGAACGCCAGCAGCGCAAGCGGAAACCACAGGCGGCGAAGGGCCGGCGTGCCCCAGACGATCAGAATCAGCCCGGCCAGCACGCCGATCAGGCTGAAACCGCTCACGAAGTTCACCCGCGCGAAGCACGCCGCAAGGTGCACCGCCAGGCTTGCGGCCAGCACCAGCAGGCCCAGGAGCCGCTGCGGCCGGACGGACAAGCGCGTGTGGCGGATGAGCAGGATGGCGATGATGAGGCTGACCGGCGGCACAACAGGGCCGTGCGTGTAGTAACTTTCGCCGCCCACGATGCGGTCATAAAGGCCCAGGTGCGCATGGTGCCAGGCGGGGAACCACCGCCGCCACATCTCGGCGAAGGTCTGGGCGTAGGTTGCCGCCAGCCCCGCCAGGAGCAGCAGCCAACCCGCCGCCGTCAACCACCTCTGACGCCCAGCCGGATGTGCAGTTGCCATAGCATGTCCTGAACGGCGGCAGCCGACCCCGGGAAGCGGGCTTCCGGCCCTCCCCCGGTTGCGGGCGCCTTTCCCTGACGGGGTGCGGCTTTCGTGCCCGGACGTCTCATGAGTAGCGGTAAAGGTAATTTGGAATGTAGTACTTCTGGTGCGTCAGGACCAAGCCGACCGGCTTGACGTTCGCGGCGTGAAGGAGGCGTATGGCCCTGTCCACCGATTCCCGATGTGTCTTGTTCATGCGGACGACGAGGATGGCTTCATGCGTGGCCCGGCCCACCATGCCGGCATCAGACGCGATGCTGACCGGCGGGGTATCGAAGAGCACGTAATCGTAGCGCCTGCGCAACTCGTTGACGATTTCCTCGAGTTCCGGGCGGCCGAGGATTTCACCCACCTCGTCTTTAGCCGCCTGCCCGGCCGGAACCACGAACAGGTTGCGGTAGGGGGTGGCCTGGGCGACGTCGTCCAGCCGGGCCGTGCCGCGAAGAAGGTCGGCCATGCCCGGCGTATTCTTGACCTTCATCAGGGCGGCGACGGTGCGTTTTCTGAGGTCGCAGTCCACGACGACCGTGCGGCGTTCCTGGCGCTCGGCCAGGACAAGGGCCAGGTTCAGGCACGTGACGGTCTTGCCTTCGCGCACCTCGGCCGAGGTCACGACCAGGCAGAATCGCTCGTCGGGATACTGTGCAAGCAGGTTCGTGCGGAGCCCGCGGTATTCCTCGGTGACCCTGCCGCCGCGGTCATGATGGGCAACCAGGGCCGGCGAGTAGCCGTTCAGAATGACCTGCCCGAGGGCCGTCCGCCCGCCGGCCTGGGCGGCGGCGGGGGGCCGACCCTGCCCCGAATCGGCGGCCGGGGCCTCATCCCCGGGCGGCTGCTGCGGCGCGGCCCCCGCGACCTGCTCGGCCTGGTGCTTCTTCATGGCGTCCCAGACGTTTGCCACACGCTGCTCCTAATCGCTCGCCAGGGCCGTCGGCTGCGGCGCCGGTTCCGGCGTTCGAAGGCCCCAGCAGGTCATGTCGCGCAACACCTCTGAAATGATCGGCCTGTCGACGGGCGATGCGCCCTTGGCGTACCCGACCAGCAGGGCGTTGTCGCAGAGGATGTTGATGAGGCGCGGAATGCCGTCGGTGGCCGCGTGAATATCTTCCATGGCCGCCATGGTGAACTCGGCCGCGCACCCCTCATCGGCCGCAACCCGCAGGCGGTGCGCTATGTAGGCGGGCGTGTCTGCGGCGGAGAGGTGCCCCAGGTGATAACTGAGGACGATGCGCTGCCTCAGGGCCTCCCACTTGGGCTCCAGGAGCCTCTTGCGGAGTTCAGGCTGCCCGATGAGGATGATCTGGATGAGGCGCTGGCCGCTCTGTTCCCAGTTCCACAGGAGGCGAAGTTCCTCCAGGCTGGTGGGCGTGAGGTCCTGGGCCTCGTCGATGATCAGGGCTGCCAGGCGGCCGCGCGCGTGCAGGCGCGCCAGGTGCTGCTCCAGGTCTTCCAGAAGACTGATCTTGTCGGCCGAGGCGCGCACGCTCATCCCGATTCGCCTGGCAAGGCTGACGATGAGTTGCTTGCCGGACTGCGGGGGATTATTCATCATCGCGGTCTGGCAGCCGGGACCCAGTCGTGCGCCGAGCATGTTCCCGACGAACGTCTTGCCCGCCCCGACCTCGCCCGTCACGAGCACCATGCCCTTGCGCTGCTGGACGGTATACATCATGTTGGCCAGCGCCTCTGTGTGGACGGCGCTTTCGTAGAAGAACCGCTCGTCGCACGTGATGGCGAACGGGAACTCCCGCAGTTTGTAGAATTTCAGATACATTGGCCGGCATCACCCCCGCAGTTTGTTCTTGAGGCCGTCCACCACCTCGGCGGCCTGGTTGCAGACGAAGGTCACCGGGGCGGCCCTCCATTCGTCGTACTCGCTGCGCGACTGGAGCCACAGGACGATGTTCAGGGCCGCCGCCCCGACAAGGAGCACGGCGACAACGAACCCGACCGGCCCCAGGACCCAGCGAAGCACTTTCTTCCGCGTGCGCTCGCGAGGCGTCACGATCTCACCCACGACGCCGTACACGGGCATATTGAAGTGCCGTACGGCCTCCTCGGTCGTTGCGATGGAGCGGTCCATCATGTCGGCCAAGAACACAAGGCCTCCGCCAAAACCGAGCGCCCCGACAAGCGCGAAGGCCAGCACGTACAGCAGTTTCGGAGAAGACGGCTGGAACTGTTCCTGGGCCAGTTCGACCTGGTTCAGGTGGGTGCGGCGTTTGGCGGCCTCGGCCGCGAGGGCCATCTGCACCTCCGTCAGGCGTTTCTGCCAGCGGTCCACTTCCGCCTGCTGGTCCTCGACCTCCTTGAGGATCTGGACGTATTCCTGCCTGACAGGGCCGAACCCCATCATCATTTCCTGGAGTTTGGCGAGGCGGTTCTGAAGGCGTTCCATTTCATTGGTTGTGCTCTCGATTTCCGCCTGGATGCCGGCCATGTCCATGCGCAGCAGCGCGTCGCGCAGTTGCAGGTCTCTCTGCCGCTGCTCCTCGCGCAACTGCCTTTCCCGCAGGCCCTCCTCATCAACGACCACGGGCGTCCTTGTAACATAGACCTCCTGGTTGACGAACCGCGGGGTTTGCTGAAAGCGGGTCTCCAGTTCGGCGACCTTCTTCTTCAGCGCGACGACCGTGGGATGTTTGTCGGTCATGTACGACAGCACCTGCGCATCGGACAGCGCCCGCTTGGCCTGCCTGAGTTCTTCCTCCACGCGAGAAAACTCGGGGTTCGGCACCTTGATGATCTGGTCGGGCGTCAGGCCCGCGGTCAGGTCGGCAGGCGGCGACACCTTGGCACTCAGGCTGCTCTTCTCCTGGGGCGCTGCCGCCGGGGCGCCTTCCTTCTTGGGCGGAGCCGCACCGCCTTCCGTCGTGGGCGGGGCTGCCGCGCCTTCAGTCACAGAAGGAGTCACACCGACTTCGGTCGCCGGTGGGGCCGCCGCAGGAGCGGCCAGCGGGGCAGCCGCAACAGCAGCCGGCGCGCCCGCCGCAGAAGCGGCAGGCGGGGCAGCCGTACCGCCTTCCGTCTTGGGCGGCGCTGCGGCGCTGTCCGCAGGCTTCTCGCCACCCGTCACCGCCTGAAGACGTTCGAGCCTCTGCTTTGCAACGGTCTGCTGGCGGCGGACCGTGTCGATGTCGCTGCTGACGCGCTGAATCTGGTCGTAAAGCGCACCGGGGTTGTCCGGCAGCATGCCGGCGTTCTTCACCTCGAAGTCGGTCTTTCTCTGGACGATTTCCGTATGACGGGTCGTGGCGTCCGTGACCTTCGACTGGAGGAAGTCGCGGCTGGCCGTCAGGTTCGTGATGATTTGCTCGCTGATGCGGTTGATGTAGTTGGTGACGAGGGTGTTGGGCATCTCCTGGGCCAGGCGCGGGTCGGGGTGCGTGAACGTCACCGAAACGAGGTCCACCTGGTCGGAACGCACCTCGAAGTTGACCTTGAGCGCCGCCTGCAAAGCGGTGACGAGTTCCTGTTTGGCCCTCACCCCGTCGGCCGCGAGTCTGCCGTCCGGGCCTCGCGGCAAGGGGGCGTCCAGGCCCATCTCCCTGAACAGCCCGCGCTTCTCCAGGTCGCCAACGGCCCGCTCGACGGCGTTCAAACCCGCCAGTTCGTGCTGGAGGGTCAGTTTGAGCGAGTCAAACGACTCGCTCTTGCCGCGAGTGATGTCCTCGGAGGCAGGGTCGGCGCGGCGCTCAAACTTCGCCATGCCCGTGTACTTCAGGGGCCACCAGCAGGCACCCACCAGGGTGCCGAAGGCAAAGACGGCGATGCCGACGATGAACAGATACCGGCGGCGGAACACGATCCGCAGGAAATCCCGAAGCGTTTTCTGGGTCTTCTCAGGCACGGTTCGTCTCGCAGTGGTTAGGGCACCCCTGCCGCCCCGTAGGTGACCGCCCGCGCGGCGTAGGCTGGCGTGGTAACCGTCTCAGCCGCCGGACGAATAGGCATAAGGATCTGCTGGATCGCCAACCCGATCGCCGCGAGCGGGTTCGGCGGCACGTAAACAACGTCGTTCGGTCGCAAGAGGACGTTCTGAGACAGGTCCCCCTTTTCCACCATTTTCATCATGTTGACTTGCATGATGGCTTGCTTGGCCTCGGCCTTCCACACCTCCTGACCGCCGCCTTCCTCGGGCGGCTTTCCCGGCTCCGCGGCCGGTTCCTTCTTCTTATCTCGCTTCTTAGAAGGCAAGTACCCGCCCTGCTGCGGCGGCTTGCCGCGGACCACGCTGATCTTCTCCGGCCAGGACAGCGTGGTCGGCTGGACCTGGGCCAGCACGTCGAGCAGCGTGTCGCACCCCGTCCACGGGATCGGTCCCGGGCGGCCCACCTGGCCGAACACGTATATCTTCTGCGAGTTGTAGCCCACGACGCGGACGGTCGCATCGACCTGCTCGTAGTACTCGCGGGCGGCCTTCTTCAGGACGTCCTCGATCTCTTTCGGCGTGAGATCGGCCACGTAGACTTCGCCGATGAGGGGAAGGTTGATCTTGCCGTCAGGGCGGACACGCTCCGTGACGTTGTTGATGTCCGGCACGTGCAGAGACGAGATCGTGAGGATGTCGGGCGGCAGGACGCGGTACTCGGTCGCCGACACGGGAGACCGCGGCTGCTGAAGGAACGCCCTCAGGCGTTCCGCACTGCTGCCGCAGCCCAGCAGCAAGGCACAACCCACCTGAACCGCCACCACAGCGGCCAGTCTGCCTGGTTTTATCATTATCGGCATCCCCCGGACCGTAACGCGCGGCTGGGTCTTGCCGCGCCGGCGGTCCTTTGCCCGCCGCGGCGGTCGGCAGTCATCGCGGTTCCACGGATTCCTGCCCTACGGTTGCACGGCAACGCGCCAGAACCCCGGTCCGGCCCTGACGGTCGCGGACGCACGCCCGGCCATGCCTGCCATCGCCGAGTATTATACGGCAGATTCGGGCAAATGCAAACATGCCGCCCCCTGCCGATGATGCACAAAGGCAACCTCGGCACTGTTATTATCGGCATCATAGCCGCCACAAGTTTCCAAAAACGGCCGCACCTGCCGAAAACCGTCAACGCCGGGCATGCCGGCGTCGCTCCTCATCAGTGCCGCGACCGTAAGGGAGCGGTGCCGTTGCCGTGCCGCGACCGTAAGGGAGCGGTGCACTTGCCGTGCCGCGACCGTAAAGGAGCGGTGCAGTCAGGTGCCGGTTCCCGCCGGTGGGCGCTTCAGGCCGGATGGCGGCAGCGATAACGGACGACGGAAAGGCTCGACGGAAAGCCCCACGGCATGGGGACATCGCCCGTGGCGTCTTCCAAGAAGCACAGCGAGCGGCCTGGCTACGCGCCGGCCGCCCGCCGAGGCGATTCTCTTGCAGCCGCCCGGGAACTCATCGGCCGCGCCGACGCAGCACAAGCGCTGTGACCGCTCCCGCTGCAAGCAAGAGCACGGTCGCCGGCTCAGGCGCGGGCACGAGAACCGGAATGCGGTCGCCGCTGCGACCGCTGTCCTGCACGGTGGCCCCGGCTGTGCTGTACACCGTCGCATCCGTCTCCACGTAGAACCATGAAGACGTCTGACCCTTCTCCAGCAGCCGCTCAACTATCTGGTAGTTCCCGTTCACGCCCTCAAAAGCAAACGCCAGTTGCGGCGCAGTGCCGTCGGTCCTGGCCAGCCAGAGGATGTCGCCTGCATCGTAGGCGAGGTCGCCGCCGTAATCCAGTATGCCCGAATCTATTACGCTGAACTCCGAGCCGTGCCCCACAACGTTCCCGCGGCGGACCTTGGCGTCGTTCCCGTTCACGACCTGGTAGGCGAACAAGAGATGCCCGTCGGCGTGCTGCCACACCTGCGAGTTTATGGTTACAAACATCGTCCCCATGCCGGGAGTGCCCGCGAGCGACGCCAGCAGGCTCCAATCGGCCGGCATTGCGGCGTCCGTGAAGACGTTGAAACCGGCGCCCATAAGATTCAGGCTGGGGTCGGGATGGCACCGCCAGTCGCTCGTGGCTATGGGCGCAGCCGGCGAAACAAGAGGCGTATTCGCCAGGGCTGCCGCGGGCGCCAGCCCTGCGCCGATAACAAACGCGCACGCCAAGACCGCCGCGGCGCGCAGCAACATGTGGGCTTGCTTCACGGTCGTCCGTCCTTATCCGCCCTCCGCCCGACTTATCACAGCGACTACGGCCGCCCCGCAGCGGCCCCCCACGCAACAAACAAAAAGGGGGAAACCGGCTTCGTCAGCCGATCTCCCCCGGCGTGAAGACCGAGTTGTACTGACCTACTCCCGCGCGGCCGGACTGCATGCCGCGCCAACCCTTGTGCCGATAATATACACCAGAAAATCCCCCGCGTCAAGTTGCCCGGCCGATTTTTTTTGGCAGGCCTCAGTTACTCGCGCCGAGTCGCCCTCACTAGCCCCCTGCGTAAGCAGGGGGTTCGCCGCGTCGCCGAGCGCCGGCCGCCTGCCGCCCCCCGCCTTGCGGCGGGGGCTAAGCGAGGCCGACGGAGTTTATCCGAAGCGCGGCGTCAGGCAGCCGGCCCGCTCCCCGTCAGGGCCGCAGGCCCGATTGAACTGTAGCCAGGGGCGCAAGCCCGTGGGAAAACGTCGGCGCCGCCTTGTGTTCTTTTGAGCCCCGTCAGGGGCGATTGAACCGTGGACCAGTCGCCCCTACGGGGCTGGGCCGGGGGAATAAAGGACCTGGCGCCCCCTTCGTCTCCACGGGCTGGCGCCCGTGGCTGCATTCAGTCCGCCCCTGCCGGGGCGGTGCTTGCGCCCGTGGCTAGTACCCGTCGTCTTTTGATGTTGTTAGTTTGTGTGAATAGCCGATTCTCACACGGGGGTCAGGATACCGGGGAGGATCGGCATGAACAAGCGATATGTGGTTCGGTTGACAATCGAAGAGCGGCA
>VGYT01000005.1 GCA_016872895.1 Planctomycetota bacterium | reverse complement strand
TTTCACGGCATCGGCCTGGCCGGTCGGGCCGCCGCCCTGCACGCGCACGAAAATGTCGTACGTAGCCGCCTGGCTGGTGGCCGCGAGCGGGCTGCGGACGCTTTGGCGGTCCTTGTCCTCGGTGAAGTACTGGTCCACCTCGCGGTCGTTGACGAGGAACTTGCCCGAGCCCGGCAGGATGCGGACGCGGGCGATGGCCGTCTTGCGGCGGCCTGTGCCCCAGATGGGGGCGGGCTTCACGATTTCGCTGGGCGCCTGGGTCACAATCGTCTCCTTCGGCGGCGCGGCCGGCCGCCCGGGGCCTACGGTTTCAGCGGCTCCGGCTGCTGGGCCGCGTGCGGATGGTCCGGCCCGGCGTAGACTTTCATCTTGGCGAACATGCGGCGGCCGAGGCGGCCCTTCGGCATCATCCGCCGCACCGCAAGTTCCACCGGCCGCGTGGGATGCCGCTGGAGCATCTTCTCGAACGAGAGCACCTTGCGGCCGCCGGGGTGATACGTGTACCAGTCGTACTGCTTGGTGCGGGCCTTTGAGCCCGTCAGGCGGACCTTCTCGGCGTTGACGACCACGACGAAGTCGCCCACGTCGTGGTTCGGCGTGAACGTGGGTCGGTGCTTGCCCTGGAGCACCCGCGCGATTCTGGCGGCCAGTCGCCCGAGCACCTGGTCGGTGGCGTCCACGAGCCACCACTTGCGGTCCACCTGTTCGGTCTTGAGGAACGCCGTCTTCGTGTTCATCCTGTCGCTCGCACTTCGCGCGGCCCGCCCTCCGTATCGGCGGGCCGCGCGAGCCCACGCCACGGGGCCGAAATCACAGGTTCCGGCGCGGTGGGTCAGGAGACCCACCGCGCAAAGCACGGGCGGCATCCGTACTGGGCAAAAACCGCCCCGCGGCAGAGGCGGTAGTATAAGCCTTCGGGCCGGACTGTCAACATCGAAAACGCCTGCCAGGGCAGGCGGGGGGCTGAACTGGCGGCGGGCGGGGGCTAGAGCGTGGCTTGCGGGTCCACGTCGATGGCCATCTGGACGCCGCCGGGCGGCGTCAAATCGGGCCTCACGCGGTTCCAGAAAAACAGGAGGGCCTTGGCCGTCGGGGCCTTCAGGATCATGTGGTATCGCCAGAAGCGGCTGAGTTTGGCGATGGGGCACGGTTGCGGCCCCAGGATGTGGACGCCGGCGACGCGCGCCGGCTCAAGCAGGCGTCCGGCGAGGGCCTGTATGGCCTCGGCGGCCTTCTGGCGGCTGGGCGAGCGGACGATGATCCGCGCCAGCCGCCCGAACGGCGGGTAGCCGCGCACACGGCGCGACTCCAGTTCGTCGCGAGCAAACGCCTCGTAGTCGTGCCGGGCGGCCTGCTGGATGGCCAGGTGTTCGGGCTGGAACGTCTGGACGAAGACCTGGCCGCCCTTCGGCCCGCGGCCCGCGCGTCCGGCGACCTGCGTGATGAGTTGGAAGGCGCGCTCATTTGCGCGGAAGTCCGGCAGGCTGAGGGCCACGTCGGCGTTGATGACGCCGACCACGGTGACGTTCGGGAAGTCCAGCCCCTTTGCGACCATCTGCGTTCCGATGAGGACGTCGGTTTCGCCGTCGCGGAAGGCGGCGAGGATTTTTTCGTGCCCGCCGCGCGCAGCCGCAGCGTCGGCGTCGAGGCGCGCGGCGCGGATGTCGGGGAACTTCCGCCGCACCTCTTCCTCGACGCGCTGCGTGCCGGTTCCCCAGTAGTTGACGGTCTCGGCTGAGCAGGCGGGGCACTGGCGGGGCGGGGGCGTCCGCCGCCCGCAGTAGTGGCACTGGAGGTATCCGGGCTTGGCGTGGTACGTGAGGCCGACGTCGCAGTCGGGGCAGCGGGCCGCGTGGCCGCACTTGACGCAAAACAGGTGCGTGGCGAAGCCTCGGCGGTTCAGGAACAGGATGGTCTGCTCCTGCTTTCGCCAGGCCTCGGCGATGGCCGCCTCCAGCGGGCGCGACAGCACGTGGTGGCCCTTGCGTTCGGCGGCCTCCAGTCGCATGTCCACGATGCGGACGGGCGGCAGGGGCCGGCCCCCGATCCGCTGCGTCAGCCGCGCTTCCTGGTAATGCTCCACCGACCGCGTGTTCTGGTACGATTCCAGGCTGGGCGTGGCGGAGCCCAGGACGACGGGCACGCCGACGAGGTTGGCGCGCATTATGGCCACGTCGCGGGCGTGATAGCGCGGCGCGGTGTCCTGCTTGAACGAGTTCTCGTGCTCCTCGTCGATGACCACCAGGCCCAGGTCGCGCACGGGGGCGAAGACGCCGCTGCGCGCGCCGATGACCACGTCGGCGCGGCCCTCGGCGATGTCTCGCCACTGGCGGTGGCGCTCCACGTCCGACAGGTTCGAGTGCAGGACGGCCACCTGGGTGAACCGCTCGCGGAACCTTCGGATGGTCTGCGGCGTCAGGGCGATCTCGGGCACAAGGACGATGGCCTGCCTGCCGGCATCCACGACTTCGGCGATGGCCCGCAGGTACACCTCGGTCTTGCCGCTGCTTGTAACGCCCGCCAGGAGGACCACGCCGAACTTGCCGGCGGCGATGAGGTTCTTGACGCGCTGGAGGGCCAGGCCCTGCTCGGCGGTCAGGTGCACGGCCTTCGGCTCCTCCAGTTCAAGGAAAAGGTCGCGGGCGAACTCGTCCATCTGGCGGGTCTCGATGCGGACGAGGCCCTTCTCCTGGAGACTCTTAATGACGGCCACGGTGCATCCGGCCTGGCGCGCAAGTTCCCTGGGCGCAAGGCCCGCCCCTCCCTCGGCCAGGCGGTCAAGGACGCGGCGCTGCTTGGAGAGTATGCGGCCGACGTCGGACTCGGCCTTCTCGGTCCGCACGACGATCTGGACGGTCTTGAAGCCGGCGCCGCGCTTGACGGCGGCCGGCAGGATGGCCTCGAAGACCTGGCCCAGGGGCGTCACGTAGTAGCGGCTGATCCAGAAGGCCAGGTCCAGCAGGTCTTCCGTCAGGAGCGGCGCGGCGTCGAGGATTTCGGCGACGGGCTTCACCTCCCGAAGGTCGGTCGCCTCCTGGCCCGAGACGGCCCAGCCCGTGGCCATGTGGTTGCCCTTGCCGAAGGGGACGCTTACGCGCTGCCCCGGACGCAGGCGGCCGCGCAACTTTTCGGGCAGCGCGTAGGTGAACGTGCGGTCCACGCCCAGCGGCAGGGCGACCGCCACGTACGGGGTGGTGATGGCGGCGGCGGCCCCATCGGGCGGCGTGCCGGGGGCCGGAGTGGTCGCGTGTGGAGGCATCGTAAGCGTTGTCATGGCCCTCGTTAAATCGGCACAATCCGCGGGCCGACTTAAGGGCCTCTCAAGGGCCGAAGGACGGTGCGCGGCCCGCCCTCCCCAATTGGCGGCCCGCGTCTCCTGGGGCGCGAGGCGAGCCCCATGCGCGGCGGCTCAGGAGGGCCGCCGCGCGCTTCGTGCTCGGTGGCGCGGGGGCGGCATGGCTCGACCTTCGTAGGTCAAGGGAAACGCCTCGGGGCGCTTAAGCGATTCGACGGACAGGTCGACGTCCAAGGCCGGCCAGTGCAGGTGCTCCTCGTGCACAAGAGCCACGTTCAGGATGTCGCGCACGCGGGCGTCGCGTAACCAGGGGTACTGCTCGTAGGGCAGGAAGTACTCCTTGCCATGCACGAGGAGCCAGAATCCAAATGTATCAACGTTAGTGACTTCCACCTCGGAAGTGCTCTTGCCACGCACCGAGTATTTCATCCTTGCGATCCTCCACGACCTCTTGCAGTCGCGACAATTGCGCGCCCGACAGGCCGTAGTTCTTGGCTGCGGCGGCGGCGCGGCTCAAGCCAGAACTTCGCCTCGCCGTCCGCGCAACTGACGTGCACATGCGGGCGCACCTCTTCCCGCGAGAAGAAGAAGCTGTATCCTTTCCACCTGGACACCGTCGGGCTCATGGCGCCATACTACAGCCACAGCCCGTTGTTCTCAAGTGCTGCGGTTGATGAAACAGTTTCTCACCCGCCGCGCCTTCGCCGGGCAAGTTCGCGGTCGATGTCGCGCTGGGCCTGGCGGCGCTTGAGGTCCTCGCGCTTGTCGAATTCGCGCTTGCCGCGAGCCACGCCCAGTTCAACCTTCGCCCAGCCGCGCTTGAAGTACACCGCCAGGGGCACCAGCGTGTGGCCCTTTTCGACCGCGCGGGCGAGGAAGCGGTTGATTTCGCGCCGCCTCAGGAGGAGTTTCCGCGCCCGGCGCGTGTCGTGGCCGAACTGCCCCGCCTGGCTGTACGGGCCGATGTGCATGTTATAGAGCCACACTTCGGCGCCGCGCAGGCGCGCAAAGGCATCGTCGATGTTGGCCTTGCCCTCGCGGAGGGCCTTGACCTCGGAGCCTTCAAGCACGAGGCCCGCCTCGATGGTCTCCAGGATGGCGAAGTTGTGGCGGGCCTTCTTGTTCCGGATTCGCGGTGTCTTCTCGGCCACGGCCGGATTATAGCAGGCCGCGCGCGCGCCGGCAATCGCGGGGCGTCCGGATGCCAGGATCCGCTGGCACACCCGCGGGCGGTGCGCAGCGAGAATCGCTTCAGACGCCGGGGGCCGCGGGTCGATAAATGCTGCGGTCATCGTGTAATCACCCCACAGCGCGCCGATGCCGCGGCGACGGGATGTCTGTTTCTGCGCCCGTTGCGAGCGGCGGCGGCGAACCTGTCATCCGCCCCGGCCAAGCAAGCGAGGAGCCGTGACGCTTCGAGCCCGGACGTTCCTCCGGTCCATCGGCCCGTTCGCTGTGCTCGTGCTCGGCGTCTGCGCGGCTTTCTCGGTGCTGGTGGTGGCAGGGGAGCGCCGCAACGCGCGCCAACTGGCCGAGGCGAAGGTCCTGGCGCTGTCGGACCGCGTGGCCGACATGCTCCTGCGCGGCGACGAGGCCGGCCTGGCTCGACTGGTTTCGGGCGCGGCTTCCGGCGGCGGACCGGCCGCCTACGCCTTCGTCGAGCGTCGCGGCAGGGTCTGCGCTTCCACCTTCGGCGAGGGTGTTCCCACCGTGCTGCTGGCCCTGCACCGCGTGCCCCCGCCTGTGCCGCGGACGGCCGAGTACCGCGACACGCAAGGGGCCGTCTTCTACGACGTGGCCCACCACGTTGAACCGCCCGGCGCCGTGCTGCACCTGGGCCTGTCGCGCGGCCAGGTGGATGCCACGGCCCTCGGCGCAGTCTGGAAGATCCTGGGCCTTGGCGCGGCGGTGCTCTTGTTCGGGGGCCTCTTGTCGGCCCGCGTGGCGGCCGTCACCACCCGCGAAGTCGAGCGCATGACGGCGGAACTTCGGGCCAGCGAAGAGCGGCACCGCGCCCTGGTGGAGAACATCCACCTGGGAATCACGCTGACGGACGACCGGCACCGGATCATCATGGTGAACGCGGCGGCAGCGCGGCTGTTCGGGCGCCGGCCCGAGGAGTTCGTCGGGCAGGAATGCTTCCGGATGTTCGAGCGGCGCGACCTGGAATGCCCTGGATGCCCTTCGCGGATTGCCTTGGAGACAGGCCGCCCCGCCGAGGCCGACCGCGAGGCCGTCCGCGACGACGGCACCCGGTTCACTGTGCGCACCCAGGCATTTCCGATTATCGACCCGGACGGCCGGTCCCGCGCCGTCATCGAGGTCATCGAGGACGTTACGGACCGCAAGCGCCAGGAGGAGGAAATCCGGCGCCTGTCGTCGTTCCCGAAGTTGAACCCGAACCCCGTGGTTGAAGTCGATGCGTCGGGGGAAATCACGTACTTCAACGCTGCCGCCGTGCGGACGCTGAAGGCGATGGGCGCCCCGCCCGATGCGCGGGTCTTTCTGCCGTCGGAACTGCCGTCCTTGCTCGACGCACTGCGCCAGGGCCACGCGCTGGAGACCCGCTGCGAGGTCCAGGTGCGCGACCACACGTTCGCCGAGCACATCTCCACGGCCGTGGAGTTCCGCGCCATCCGCATCTACGCCCTCGACGTCACGCAGCGCAGGCAGGCGCAGGAAGCAGCCGAGCGCGAAAACGCCAAACTCTCGGCCATGATAAGCGGCATGGACGATGGCGTCGTCTTTGCCAACGCCGACGGCGTCATCGTCGAGGCGAACGCCTGTTTCTGCCGCCTCGTCCACAAGCCGCGAGAGGCCATCGTGGGGGCGCGACTGGAGGATTTCCACCAGGGCGACCTCGCGCGGCTCGTCCGCGACTGCATCGCCACGTTCCGCGCCAATCCGGGCGCGCCGGCCGTCTCGGTCCAGAAAACGTTCGAGGCGACCGAGGTCATCCTGCGCATACAGCCCATCTGCCGCGACGGCCGCTACGACGGCGTCCTGCTGAACGTCATCAATGTGACGGAACTGGTGCGCGCCCGCCAGGCGGTGGAAGAGGCCAACCGCCGCCTCAACGAACTGGCCACCACCGACGAACTGACCGGCCTGTGGAACCGCCGCCGGTTCATGGAACTCCTGGACGTCGAGGTCGAGCGCGTCCGCCGCTATGCGACGTCCCTGGTCCTGGTGATGCTCGACGTGGACCACTTCAAGGCGTTCAACGACACGCACGGCCACGCGTTCGGCGACAAGGTGCTCATGGCGGTGGCCGCGGTGCTCCGGCAGGAGGTGCGTGCCGGCGACGTCCCCGCCCGGTACGCTGGCGACGAGTTCATGATCCTCATGCCGAACACGTCGGCGGCCGAGGCCGAGCGGGCCGCCGACCGCATCCGCCGCCGGCTGGCCGCCCAGCCGGTCACCGACGGCCGGTCGGCCGTGGCCGTGACCTTGAGCGTCGGCATCGCGGCCTCCGGGCCGCGTGGCACATTGACGCGCGACGGGCTGCTGCGCGCCGCCGACGCCGCCCTCTACGCCGCAAAGCACGCCGGCCGGAACACGACCCGGCGCGACGATCAGGCGGCGGACGCGGAAAAGGAGACCCCGACGCGGCCGGATTCGCGGTGAGTGCCGCCGGAGCGGTCCCTGGGGCTCGCCGCAGGCAAGGTTTACAGGAAGTTGTCGGTCCTTTGGACCGATAAGAACCCGCTGGGATTCGCCGTATTGCGCTGGGAGGCAAGAAGCGTGCGTCAGAATGTCCGCATCCTCTTCGTTCTCTGCGCCTGCCTGGCGGCGCCGGCGGAGCGCGCCGAAGGAGGAGAGCCGCCGCCCCCCGAGGCCGCCGGGGCCCCCGCAGCGGCTGGCGCGGTGTCGTTCCTGGATCTGACCCTCTGCTGTGGCGCCGTTCTGACCGTCGGGACCGCGCTGTACGCGATTGTGCGGCGCCACGCGCGGACGGCGCAGTCGCGGCGGCCGGCGGCGGGACCGTCGGCGGCCGGCCCCCGCCTGCGGGAGCGGGTCAACGCAATAGCGGGACGCCTCGGCAGAATCATCGAAGGACTTCGCGCCCAGGGCGAGATCAAGGCGCTCAAGCAGCAAATCGAGTTCATCCTCGGCGCCACGCACACCGGCCTGGACGTAATTGATTGCCAGTTCAACCTTCGCTACGTTGACCCGGAGTGGCAGAAGGTTTACGGCGACCCCACGGGCAGGAAGTGTTATGAGTATTTCATGGGTCGCGACTGCGCCTGTCCGGGGTGCGGCATTACGAAGGCTCTGCAAACCAAGGAGGTCATCGTTTCCGAAGAGGTGCTCGTCCGCGAGAACAACCGGCCTATCCAGGTCACGACGAAGCCGTTTCAGACCGCCGGCGGCGAATGGCTGGTTGCTGAAGTGAATGTCGATATCACCGAGCGCAAGGCGTCCGAGGACGCCCTGCGCAAGAGCGAGGCCAGGTACAGAACGCTCATGGAGAGCATCCCGCAGAAGATATTCATGAAGGACAGAGACTCCCGCTACGCGTCGATAAACGAGAACTACGCGCGGGACCTCGGCATCCGGCCCGCGGATGCCGTGGGGAAAGTGGACTACGATTTCTTCGCCCGGGACCTCGCGGATAAGTACCGCGCCGACGACAAGAGGGTCATGGAAACCGGGCAGACCGATGAGTTTGAAGAAAGGTACGTGCAGCACGGCAGAGAAACCTGGGTCCAGACCCTCAAGACCCCCGTAAGGGACGACAGCGGCCAGATCGTGGGAGTCCTGGGGATATTCTGGGACATCACCGAGCGCAAGGCGTCCGCGGAAGCCCTGCGCGAGGCCAACCGCCGCCTGGAAGAACTCGCCACGGTCGACGAACTGACGGGCCTGTGGAACCGCCGCCAGTTCACCCAGATGCTTGGCCGCGAGCTGGACCGCGCCCGACGCACCGGCGCCCGCCTCGCGCTGGCCATGGTCGATATCGACCAGTTCAAGTCCATCAACGACGCCTGCGGCCATGCCTTCGGCGACCTGGTGCTGCGCGGGGTGGCAAAAGCGCTCCAGGGCGGGGCGCGGTCCACCGACATCGTTGCCCGCTACGGGGGCGACGAGTTCATGGTCCTCATGCCCGACACGTCGGCCGAAGAGGCCGCCAGCGCCGCCGAGCGCATCCGCAAGGCGCTCGACGGGCGCCGCATATCCGATGGCAGCCGCACCATGCGAATAACCGTCAGCGCCGGCATCAGCGCCCTGGAACCCGGCGGTCCGGCCGACGCCGATGGCCTCGTGCGCGCCGCCGACGAGGCCCTCTACGCCGCCAAGCACTCCGGCCGCGACTGCACCCGCACCTTCAGCCAGGCCGTCCGCGACCGTCCCGCCGACCCGCGCATAAACCTCCGGGCGGTCGAGCGTCTTCGCCGCCGCGTTCTGGCCCTGTCGCGGCGCTCCCGCGAGGCGTTCGTGCGCAGCATACGCGGCCTTGTGCACGCCCAGGAGGCCCGCGACCCGTTCGCAAAGTGCCATTCCGAGAACGTGGCCCGCTTCGCCGTCGGCATCGCCCGCACGATGGGCCTCGACCCGCAGCAGGTGTCCACGATCCGGCGGGCGGCCCTCATCCACGACGTCGGCAAGATCGGCGTGCCCGACGGCATCCTCTGGAAGCCCGGCGCGCTCACGCCTGCCGAGCGCCGGCTCATGCAGGAACACGTCGTCGCCGGCGTGCGCATCCTTGACCAGATGCGGTTCCTGGAGCGAGAGATCCCCATCGTCCGCCATCATCACGAACGGTACGACGGCCGGGGCTATCCCGACAACGTCTCCGGCGAGGCCATCCCGCTGGGGTCGCGCATCCTGGCCGCCGCCGACGCCCTTGACGCCATCACCGCCGACCGCCCGTATCGCGCGGCCCGGCCCGTGCCCGAGACCCTCCAGGTCTTCCTGGAGGAGGCCGGGCGGCAGTTCGACCCCCTGGTCGTAGACGCCCTTATCCAGTGGGTCTGCCGGGTGCGGCAGCGCCTTGGCGGGACGGGCGACGTGACGGTGGCCGACCTCCTGGCGCGCAAGCCGCGCAGGGCACGTGTCTGCTCTTCGGTGCAAACCTCTTTGCGCTGAACGGCTACCACTGGCCGCTGGTCACTTGTAACGGGAACAAGAAGCGGCCAGTGACAAGTGACAAATGACAGCCGTTCAGCCTACTTCGCCGGCGCGTCGGTGAAGAGGCCTTGGAGTTCCTCGTCGGATAGTTTCTCTGCGCCCTCGTCGGGGTCCACTGCTACGCCGACGCCGCGCGCCGTGATCACGACCACGCGCTGGCCCAGGCCGAGTGCGCCCACGAGTTCAGTCTTCTCGCGGGCCAGGCGGAAGAACGCCTCGGAGCCCCACTTGATTCGCGTGAGCCGTTCTGTCCCCTCAAACGCCTGGTCCACCCACACGCCGCGGTATTCGACGAACGTCTTGCCGCCGCGGTTCTGCACCTTGCGGGCAGCCTTGGCCACCTGCTCGCTCTGGCGCAGGCGCTGAATCTGCTGGGCGATGTCGATGGCCGTCTTGCCCGTCTCGGCCTGGCGGAGGTCCTTCTCGTCGGCGCGAAGGCCGTAGGCGTCGGCGTAGAGCCGGGCGGGGGGCGCCGGCGGCTCGGCAGCGCTCGGCCCCAGGCGCATGCCGAAGCCGGGCGCCGCAGGGGCCGCAGCCGGGCCGCTCTCCTTGTACAGGCTTTGCACGCGTTCGGCTGCGCGGGCATGGCGCTCGCCGTCGGCCTGCGGCGCGGCCCACGGCTGGGCGCTCGTCGCTGCGCCGCCCGCCGCGCCGCCGCGACGGTCCGCCGAAGGATACGGCAAGACGCCGCTTCGCGTAACGCCGAACTGCTTGTACTGCTCCTCGCTCTCGAGGACGAGGTAACTTGTGTACGGAGTCTCGATGCCGTACTCCAGGCTCAGGCGCACGACTTCGTCCTTGAGTTCCTTGTTCTCGCCGTGCAGGCGTATCTGGTCCAGGAGGAACCCGATCTTGCGGCTGGCGTAGAGCGGGCCGATGAACGATTTTTCGGCCGTCTTCTTGGGGAACGTCCCCTCGTACACGAGTTCCTCGGCCTTGCCGGCGACGCGGCCCTTGAGGCGCAGAACCGAGTCGCCGTCGCCCTCGTAGGCGCCGACGATCACGATCTGCCCGCCGCGGAACAGGTCCGGCAGCCGCTTCGGATACATCTCGGTCACCCGCACGCCGGGCACTTCCAGCACGAGGTCCGTAAGCACGGGGTGCGTCATCTTCGAGAACAGCCGCGTGACCTTGCCGTCAATGGCCTCGCCGGGCCTGACGTATTCCGGCAGGCCGCCGGTCTCGCCCGCCATGCGGTCAAGAAGGTGCGTGCTTACGTCGTCGCCCACGCCGAAGGTGAACATCCGAGATCGCCTGCCGGAGTCCTTGACGATCTTCAGCAGGGCCTCGGTGTCGGTGAAATCGACCGTCGGCCGCCCGTCCGTCAGGAACATGACGGTGGCCGGCCGCGCATCGTCGCAGGGCAGGGCGAAGGTCTTCTGGAGGGCCTCGGCGATGTTCGTGCCGCCGGCGGCCTCGAACGTATCGACCCATTTTCGCGCTTTCTCGACGTTCTCGGCCGACGCATCCGCCCACCCCTCGGCCAGCGCCTGGGCCGACGTCGAGAACTGCACCACGGCGAAGCGGTCCTTCGGGTCCAGTTTGTCTAGGCAGAACTTAAGCGCCCTTCTGGCCTGCTCGATTTTCTCGCCCTTCATCGAACCGGACGTGTCCAGCACGAACACCGCGTCTCGCGGCGTGCGGCGGTCGTCGTTGATGACGCTCTTCGGGCTTATCAGCGCCAGGAACATCCCCGGACGCGACGGGTCCGGGCGGTACGTCATCAGCGCCAGGCCGAAGTCCTTCTCGCTCAGCGTCCAGAAAAGGTGGAAGTCGCGGTCGAGGAGGGCCTTCCGGGTTTCCACGCCGGCCACGGCCTCGTGCTCCGACGGCCGGGCCACGCCGACCTCGTGCGTCGGGCTGTACACGCTCTTGATGGGCGAGGCGCTCTTGATGCGCACGGCCACGGTGAAGTCCTCCAGCGTCCGCGATGCCTTCTCGCCCACGCGCAGCGGAAAGACGTATTCGCCCAGCCCGCCGTCCACCGGCAGGAGTTCCGCGTACTCCAGTTCCACCTTCTGCGTGCCGCCCGCGGGCACGGGGAAAATGCGCAGCCGCAGTATCTGCCCGTCCACGTATTCCAGGAGGCCGGGGTCTTTGGCGCGGCGGACGATGTCTTCGTACACGGAGCGGGCCTTGTCCTTCTCCAGCAGTTCGCCCTTCATGCGTTTGCCGCCGATGTACATGGCGAAGTCGCGTATGGCCGCGCCCTTCGGCAGCGGAAAGACGTACGTGCATTCCAGGTCCCGGCCGGTGGAGTTCTGGAACTCCTGGACGACGCGCGTCGTGGCCGCCTGGTTGTCGATCGATGCATCGACGCGCAGGTATTTGACGGCCAAGGGCGGCAGGCCCTCGTCCTTCGGCACCAGCAGGCCCTGGCCGCACGCCGGATGAGCCAGCGCCGCGGCAATGAGCCCCGCCGCCAACGCCTCAAGCAGCCGTGCCTTCTTCATCTGTTGCGCCTTTCAGTGGAGACCCATTCTGTCCCGCTGCACCTGAGAACTCGCGCCGGGCAAGCCCGGCGGCTGAATCGGCCTGTCGAGGGCGGTTATTCGCGGTACGCCGGCGGCCGCGGCCCGGGCATCGGCATCGGCATCGGCATCGGCACGATCTGGTCCTCGGCCTGACATCCGAAGTGGACGAGCACGCCGCCCAGCCCCACGCCGTCGCCCACCAGCCCGCCGGCCCGCATCCCGATGCCCTCGCCCGAGCCGGGCGTGCCCGTGCGGTGGCTGCCTGCGGCGCGTATGCGGCCGATGAAGTCCCACGCGATCGT
The DNA here is from genome assembly GCA_016872895.1 of Planctomycetota bacterium. Lineage (GTDB taxonomy): Bacteria > Planctomycetota > Phycisphaerae > FEN-1346 > FEN-1346 > VGYT01. The sequence continues at coordinate 27,239 of VGYT01000005.1, read as the reverse complement.
CTCGTCGGGCGGGCGTCCGGCCGGCCGCTCGCGGCCGTGAGGCAGCACAAGGTCCACCGCGTAGGCGTCCAGAAGTTTCGGAAGAAGCGCCAGCGCCAGGTCCGACCGCCCGAAGAACTCGCCGCCCAGCGCGCGGCCGGTCCAGCGGTCGGCCAGCACGAAGCCGATGCTGTCGGCCGGGACCTCGGGCATGATTATCCGCCGCACCTCGTCCAGTTCCCGCTGCACCGGCGCGGCCTTCATCGCCAGTTCCAGGCTGCTCGTGGGATTGCGCGCGCCCAGCGCGCCTGCCGCGCGGTCGACCTCGGACCACACCGACGCCTGGTCGGCCCCTCTGCGCATCTCGCGCTGGATGGACTGCGGCACGAGCATGCCCCCCGCGCTGAACTCGGCCTTGCCGCTCCAGCGGTGCTGTTCCACGCAGAAGACGGGCACCTCGATGCGCTGCTTCGGCGCCAGGATGACGTCCTGGCGAAGGGTACGGGTCTGCTTGCCTCCGGCGGCAACTTCGCCGGCCATGACGAAGATGTAGTCGGCCCCGCTGCGGTTCTCCAGGCGGATGACGGGCACGCTGCCCCCGCCGTCGCGCTCCGTGACGGCCAGCAGGCCCCGCGCGAGGGCGGCGTCCATGGTCAGCCAGCGGCCGCCCAGGTCGCTCCCCCCCCGCGCCGCAATCGGATACACCGCCAGCCGGCCGCAGACGAGCGGCCGCCGCGGCTCAAGCCGCTCCAGCAGCCGCGCGAGTTCCGGCACGTGATGGCTGGGCGGCGGCCGGCGGTGGGTCGGCGGGAGCGGCGATGGGGGCGGAGGCGCTGGCGGCGGGCGGACAACCGACGTTCCGCCTCGGAACTCCTCCTCAATGTAGGAACCCCATGCTGCGCACGCAACTAGCGCCGCGGCCGCCGTCGCGGCCACGCAAACGCCGGCCAGCCATCCCAGCCGCCTCACCCGTAGCCCGGCCATCGCCGAACCCTCCAACCGCAGCCTGTGTCGTCCGAAGGGTTAGACTTGCCGTGCGCCCGGAGGTTCCCGGAAAGAAGAGGGGAGGACGGTGGGCATGCCGACGGCGCTGTACCTGCCTGCCGGCAGGCAGGTGCGCGGGCATGCGAGTATCCCCGCCGGGGTGCCAAAAAAATGGGCAAGGCCCGGAGGGGAGGCCCTGCCCGTGTTGCGGGGATAGACGGCTACTTGAGATCTACATCCGTCAATTTTCGGGTCCGCTGATCCCCGCAGGCCTGTGCCGCCGAACGTTCTGTGTGTGGAACGGTTGGCTTGGCACTCGGCATGCTGGTCTGACCTGTAGACCCTCCACTATCCCGCAACTTCTTTGACCCGCAACAAACCCGTCTAACCGCCCGCAACGCCCCTTGCGGGGCGATTCCTCGCAAGTGGCTCGTTCTTTATGGGAGTTAAGGGGGTTGTGTGGCAAAGCGCCTGGAGACTTGTCGCACCCGGGGGAGGGCTGTGCGGAAAGTCACAAGCGATGCCTTGTAAAGAACGAGCCAGATATCCGAATCTGAGCAATCGCCGTGCCAACAGGTCGCCGGCGACCGGCTTTTCGAGCGCGCTCGCGTAACTCGCGCAAAATCAAGGGTTTACCGGCCTGAGAATCTCCGGGGATTTCTCGCGCCCAGCCCGGCGTTTTCCCGCCACGTTTACGGTTGGCAACAGCCCGAAGAGCATCGGAGAATGAGCACCGCGTAAAGCCTGTATTTGCAGGCAGTTGCGCCAACGTTGCCTGACGGAGACTGACGTTGCGGAAAAGCCTCGCGATAGGCCCCGCATGTGCCTCTTCTCCTTCCGTCCGGGGCGGGCGGCATGCCCACGCATGCGGCGGCGCGGGCATGCCACCCGGCCGGGCCCCGGGAGTGCGGGCCCTCTCGCGGCCGTATGGCGCGATTCCTGCCAGCCCCCAACAGATTGTTGTTGACTTCTGTTTCGGCCTCCGATAAGTTCTCCCAAGAAGGCGCCGGCCATGGACCGAAGCACGTACTTGGGAATGTACACGTCCGTTTTCAATATTGATAATGCGAGGGGATGACTGCCGCGCGGCTGTTCGCCGTGCCGGCGGGCGGGAGGCGGGCCATGCGCGTTATCACCATATTCAATCATAAGGGAGGATGCGGCAAAACGACGACGGCCATCAACCTGGCTGCCACGCTCGCCGGGGCCAAGCGGCGGGTGCTCCTGGTGGACCTTGACCCGCAGGCGCACGCCACCATCGGCTGCGGCGTCCGCGAAGACGAAGTGGAACTCAGCACGTGGCACGTCATGCGAGGCGAGGGCGGCGAGAGCGGGCCGCTCGGCCTTCCAGACATCGCCTGGGAAGTCGTCGACGGTTTCTACCTCGCGCCCGGGAGCGTCGGCCTGGCCAGCCTCGAGCAGACGCTGGCCGGCACCGACGGCCGCGAACTGCGCCTGCGCGGGGCGCTGGACCAGGCCGCCAAGCGCTACGACGTCGCGCTGGTGGACTGCGGCCCGGGCCTGGGCATCCTCTCGATGAACGCCATCGTGGCCGCCGACGAAGTCCTCGTGCCGGTGGACCTGGGCTTCTTCAGCACGTACGGCCTCGCGCGCACGGTCGAGACGATCGAGACGGTGGCCGAACGCATCGGACGCCAGCCCGTCGTGCGTGTCCTCGCCACGATGTACGACACGCGGGCGCGGACCATGCGCCGGGCGCTGGCGGCGCTGCGGAACCAGCACGGCCCGACGATGCTCGAGACGGTCATCCGGTTCCACGTGGGCCTGCGCGAGGCCGCCGCCATGGGCAGCCCCATCGCCGAGTTCAGCCCGAACTCGCGCGGCCACGAGGATTACCGGACGCTGGCCCAGGAACTCCTGGCCGCCGGCCTCCAACTGGAGTACGAGGAAATGGCACGCCGCGAGGTCCGCGACCACCAGGCCCGCGAGAAGGCGGTCGATAAAAAAATCGAAATGGTTTACGGCGCCATCCCCATAGAGGACGGCGTCCGCTTCGTCTGCAACGCGCCGGGCGCCGCGCGCGTCCAGGTGGCGGGCGACTTCAACCAGTGGGCCACCACCCCCGACGCCGACATGGCCTCCACCGACCAGCCTGGCGTCTGGACCAAGGAAGTCCGCCTGCCAGCCGGCCGGTACGCCTACCGCCTTATCATCGACGGCCGCTGGACGAGCGACCCGGCCAATCCTTATGTCGAGAGCAATCCATACGGTGAATTGAACAGCGTGGTGGAAGTGCCTTAGCGAGGGTCGTCCGATGGGACCGACCCCCCTGTCAGCGCCGAAGCGCCGCTTTGCGGGCAGCCGCGCCGATGCCGGCCCGCGAGACGACGACATGGCGGCCGTCGCCGACGCGCTGCTGTCGGGCGCCCCGGCTGCCGCGGCGCAGGGGGCGGTTGCCTCCCCGGGGGCGCAGCCCGCTTTGCCGGACTCAGGCAATGACCTGCCGCCCGTCCAACTCGGCCCGCCTCGCGGCCTGTACCTTCTCGTTCCGGCGGGCATCGAGGCGTCCGAGCGCCGGCGGACGGCCCTGGTGGTGGCGGCGCACCTGGCGCCTCGCGACGGGACGGCGGCCGTGCTCCTGGTGGAGCGCGGGCGGGCCGACGCCCTCGTCCTGGGCGAGCCGGCGTGCGGGCGACTCGGCCCGGAGCACCTGGCGGCCCCCGCCGACGCCGGCCGCGCCATTGCCGAACTCGTCGGCCGGTGCGACCAGGCGGCGCTGGTGCTGCTGGAATCGCCGGGCGTTGCGGCCGCGAGGCTGGCGGCCCGCGCGGGGCGGACCGTGTTCATCGCGGCGGCCGACGCCGAGAGCGCCGTTGAAACCTACCGCGGGCTGAAGGCGTGGCGCCTCCGCGGCCCGGCCGGGCCGGCCGCCGTCTTCGTGGTCGGCGCCGAAGGCGCACAGGAGGCCGGACGCCTGCTCGCACGCCTGCGCCGGGCGGCGCGGGCCTTCCTGGCGTTCGACCTGGCCGGCCAGGGCTTCCTGGGGCGGGGCGCGGCGGGTGCGGGGCCGGACCATCCTGAGCCGCCGCGGCTCGTTGCCCAGGCGCCGATTCAGAGCGTATGGTCATATATGGATGCAGAGATGCCCCCCGGCGGCGCCGCGGAGCCGCAGGCCCGCGGCCGCGGCGCCCCTCGCGGCGGTGCGGAGGGCGCGTGCCTGCCCTCCGCGGCGGGTGCGGGGCCGGCCGGGGCGGCCGCCGGACCTTATCCCGCCGGCCCCGCCTCAGGGCCGGCCCGTGAAGCGGCGCCCGCCGCTGCCGCGCCGGGCCCGCCCGCCGCGCCGTCCGCGCTCGCCTCGCCGTCGGCGTCGTGCGCGGCCGGCGTGCCCGTCCTGTCGTCCGCGGCGGGGGCGTCCGCAGCGCGCGGGGCCGCCGCGATGCCCGCCTCCCCCGCGTCGGAGCCGTGTTCCATCTTTTCCGTGTGGCGCCCGGATAGCCGCGAGGCGCTCCTGGCCGCCCTCGAGGCGCAAGGGGCGGCGCTCGTGGGCGGGGGTGCGCGGCAGGTGTTCCGCGTGGAGGTCGATGAGCCGGGCGCGCCGGCGCTGGCCGCCGTCCGCGATGACGGCACGCTCGTGGCCATCCTGCTGGCCGAGGGCGAGGGGCCGGTTGACACGCGTGCGGCGGCCGAGTGGCTGAAGGTGCATCGGGCGCTCCTGGCGCGGGCGTACCCCGTGGCGGGCATCCGCGGCGGGGCCGACCCGGCAGCCGTGGTGCTCGCGCCGCCGCCGGCTGGGCCCGCGGCCGATGCCGTCCGCCGCTTCCTGCCCGTCCGCCTCGGCGGCCACCGTGGCGTGGTCTTGCTTCCGTAACGCTGCCTCGCTCGCTTGACAGGGCTCGCCCGCGCGAATACCCTTGTGCACCATGAACCGGCCGACCTGGGACGAATACTTCATGGCCATCGCCGAGCAGGTGGCGACGCGATCCACGTGCCTGCGGCGGCGAGTGGGCGCCGTGCTCGTGGTCGATAAGCGCCTGCTGGCCACCGGCTACAACGGCGCCCCGAGCGGCGTGCCGCACTGCTCCGAGACGGGATGCCTGCGCGAGCAGATGGCCGTGCCGTCGGGGCAGCGGCACGAACTGTGCCGCGGCCTGCACGCCGAGCAGAACGCCATCATCCAGGCCGCCAAGCACGGCGTGCGGATCGACGGCGCCGCGCTGTACACGACACATCATCCTTGTTCCATGTGTGCAAAGGTGTGCATCAACGCAGGCATCCGGCGGATCGTCAGCCGCCACGATTACCCGGACGACCTCGGCAAGTCGCTCCTCAGGCAGGGAGGGGTGCGCCTGGAGGTGTTTGCGCCGGGCGGGGCTGCCGAGGAAGATTAGCGCTCTATGTCAGGTCAAACGATGGGTGCCATGCTCTCGCGCCGTTGCGAAAGCATGGGACCGGCAGAAAGAATGAATGTCCCAGCGGTTGTGGTGCGGCCGGTGCGACCCCTGCGTGTTGGGGCTGTGAAGGACGATGTTAAATCCTGTTGAAAAAAAATTCTTTCCGGTGGATAACTGGCCGATGTCGGCCCCAACATGTTGTATTTGCGCGTGTTAGGCGCTTCCCGCCCTGTGACTAACCTTCGTGCCAACCCCGCGGCGGAACATCCCTCTTGACACCCCATATAATGGGTTCTTAACATGCTCGCCAACTAGATGGCGGGGCTGAACTCGCACTTTCTCAACTTTTTTCTGATTAACATAGAGCCAAAATGCCGACGTAGGCGGACGCCGGGAAGCCCAACATCTTGTGTCCGGATGGGGGCTCCCGGGGGGGTGGGATGCGGCCTGCATCTCTGCGGAACCCTCGGGCAGGGGGCGTGAAGCGATGGAATGTCCGTTCTGTCGTCAGGACAACGACAAGGTGGTGGACTCGCGGGCGAGCGGGCCGGCGATCCGCCGCCGGCGCAAGTGCCTGGCCTGCGGCCGCCGCTACACCACGTACGAGCGGGCCGAGAGCGAGCCGCGCCTGCGGGTCATCAAGAAGGACGGGTCGCGCGAGGCATACGACCGCGCGAAACTCCGCCGCGGACTGCTGCTGGCGCTCCATAAACGCCCGGTCCCCACCAGCCGCATCGACGAGATGCTCCAGGAGGTCGAGGACGAACTGACGGCGCGCGGCCAGCAGGAGATCCCCAGCCGCGCCATCGGCGACCTGGTGATGGAGAAGTTGCGGAAAGAGGACCAGGTGGCGTACGTGCGGTTCGCCAGCGTGTACCGCAACTTCAAGGACGTATCGGAATTTGTGCATGAGGTGGAGCCGATGCTGAAACGGGGCGGCGCGGCGCCGGCCCCCGGAAAGGGAGGGCCGCGGACAGCGCCGGAGCCGCGGCCGGGCTCCGGCACGTGAGGGATCGTCCGCGCCGGCCGGGCGCCGCCGGGGGGCGGCGGAGGGCCGCCCCCGACAAACCAACCGCGCGGCCGCCAGGCCGCTGAAGAGTATCCGTTAATCGCAGTGCACGGGCAGGGAGACGGGAAGCATGACTCGGCACGCCATCAGCCACGTACGCAAACGCGACGGGCGGCTCATGCCCTTCGACAAGTCGAAGATCGCCGACGCCATCTTCAAGGCCGCACGGGCAGTCGGCGGCGAGGACCGGTTCCTCGCCGAGGAACTCGCCTCGGCCGTCACCGACTACCTGAACCGCCATTACGAGGGCGAGACCCCCGGCATCGAAGACATCCAGGACATGGTCGAAAAGGTCCTCATAGAAACCGGCCATGCCAGGACGGCCAAGGCGTACATCCTCTACCGCGACCGTCGCGCCCAGGCCCGCCGCGCGATGACCGTCCGCAAGGCCCTCCAGGAGAAGGGCCGCAGCACCACCGACAGCGCCCTTCTGGTCGATACGGGCGCCAAGGACGCGCTGGTGCCGTGGGACAAGGCCCGCATCGCCGAGGCGCTCGAAAAGGAATCGTACCTTGAGCCCGCGACGGCCCGCAAGGTTGCCACGGCGGTCGAAGAGCGCGTCCTGGCCTCGGGCCTCGCGCGCATCTCGACGGCCCTCGTGCGGGAACTGGTGGACAACGAACTGTTCGAGCGCGGCCTGACGTGCCGGCTGGAGCGCCAGAAGGTCATCGGCATGCCGAGTTTCGACCTGAAGAACCTCATCTACTCCAAGAGCCAGGAGAACTCGAACATCACGTCGAACAACCCGGAGGCGATCAACCTGTCGATCGCCGAGACGGTGCTGAAGCAGTTCGCCCTGGGCGAGATTTTCTCGCGCCCCGTGGCCGAAGCGCACCTGACCGGCCGCGTCCACCTTCACGACCTGGGCTACCCCACCCGCGTCTACTGCTCCAGCCACAGCCTGGAGTACCTGAAGAAGTACGGGCTGGACCTCCAGAACCTCGACACCAAGAGCGGCCCGGCCAGGCACGCGCGGACGCTCACGGGGCACCTCAACACGTTCCTGGCGTCGATGCAGGCGTACTACGCGGGAGCGCTGGGCGTCGGCTACATCAACATCATGTACGCGCCGTACATCGAGTCGATGGCGGACGGCGAGGTGCTCCAGGAGGCGCAGCACCTCATTTTCTCGTGCTCGCAGTCGGCGTTCAGCCGGGGCGGGCAGACGCTGTTCCTGGACTTCAACGTGCACACGGGCGTGCCGCCGTACCTCAGGGACATCGAGGCGATCGGCCCGGGGGGCAAGTACATGGGCCGCACCTACGGCTCCTACGAGAAGGCCGCCCAGCGCTTCTGCCGCGCAATGCTCGAAGTCTGGCGCGCCGGCGACCGCGACGGCCACCTGTTCGCGTTCCCGAAGTGCGACTTCCACGTCACGGCCGAGTCGTTCACCGACCCTGCGCAGCGGGAACTGCTGGACCAGGCGTGCCGCATCGCCTCCGAGAACGGCGTGCCGTACTTCGTCTTCGACCGCGACGCGGTGACGCTCAGCGCGTGCTGCCGGCTGCGGACGACCATTACCGACGACCACATGATCCGCCACCCGGAGAGCATGCGGTTCTGCGGGTTCCAGAACGTTACGATCAACCTGCCGCAGTGCGCCTACCGGGCCGGGCCGGGCAACTGGCAGCGGCTGCTCGAGGAAGTCGGGGCGGCCATGGACCTGGCCATGACGGCCCACCTGGAGAAGCGCGAGTTCATCCGCAGGATGATGTCGGGCCCCGCGATGCCGTTGTGGGAGATCGGCAAGGACGCCAAGGACGGCCGGCCGTACGTTGACCTGGATAAGTGCACGTACATCATCGGCCTTATCGGCCTGAATGAGTGCGTCCAGTACGTGCTGGGCCAGGAACTGCACGAGAGCGACGAGGCCCTGCGCAAGGGCCTCCTGGCGGTCTCGTACATGCACCACCGGGCCGCCCAGTACGCGAAGCGGCACGGCCTGAAGGTGAGCCTGGAAGAGTCGCCCGCCGAGAGCGCCACCCGCCGCTTCGCGAAGGTCGATTTCCGCGAGTGGCCGCAGAGCAGGGCGCTTCTGAAGGGCGACCTCGCCGCCGACGAGGCCTACTACACCAACTCCATCCACCTGCGGGCCGACGCGCCCGTGGACCTGCTGACGCGCATCCAGAAGCAGGCCAAGTTCCACGGCATGATCGAGTCCGGGGCCATCATCCATGCTTTCGTCGGCGAAGAGCGCCCGCCGGCCGAGAGCATCCTGGCCCTGGTGCGCCGCACGTACGAGAACACCGAGGCGGCCCAGATCACCATCAGCCCCGAGTTCACCATCTGCAACGACTGCCACAAGTGGACGCCCAGGCTCCAGGACCACTGCGACTTCTGCCAGTCGCACAGCGTGTACGGCGTGTCGCGCATCGTCGGCTACTTCAGCCGCATCACGAACTGGAACAAGTCGAAGTTGGGCGAACTGAAGGACCGGCACAAGGGCAACTACTCGGTTGCCGGTTCGTTCCCGCCGGCGGCGCCCGCTACGGGCGTGGAACTGGGCACCGCGGCGGGATGACGGACGCGCGGCTCGCGGCGGGTCGGGAGACCCGCGGTGCAACCGAGCGCGGTTGGGGGGCCGCCCCCGTTGCCGGGCGCGAGTTCAGCGGCGCCGTTTGCCGGGCGCGGGTTCAGCCGCCCCGCTTGCGGGGCGCGTGTGCGGCGTTTGTTTAGGCGCGTGTGCGGCGTTTGTTTAGCCGCCCCGCTTGCGGGGCGCGTGCGACGCGGACCCCTTGTTGACGGAGGAGCCGGGCGCCGGAAAGGCAACGATTCGCCGTCCCGGCTCCCCGTCGTTTTTGACTGGTCGCATCGAGCCGCGGCTGTAAAGCCGCGGGAGGTTAGTGCCCGGCGCGGGGCCGTGCGGCGCGCAAGGCAGGCGGACGATGGAAATCGTTTACGAGGCCGAGAAGGCTTATCGCGGCGGCGCGAGCGGCGTGAAGTACCTCTTCCGCGGCCCGCGAATCGACTGGGGCGTCATCCTCTTTGCCCCGGGCGAGGAACTCGGCCGCCACGTGCACCGCCAGGTCGAGGAGACGTTCTTCTTCGTCGAGGGCGCCGGCGGCCGCATCACCGTGGCCGGGCAGGAGCACCCCATCCGCGCCGGCATGGCCGTGCGCATCGAGCCGGGCGAGATCCACAACATCATCAACGACACGGCGGCGCCGCTGAAGGCGGTCTTCATCAAGTCGTCCTACAATCCGACGGACAAGGTGGACGTGTAGCGCGGGGCGGACCGGAGGGCGCCCGCGCGGGCGCCCCGCCGCGAGGCGCGTCCTCCGGCAGCGCGGGAGGCCAGGGAAGCCATGAAGTTCGAGGTCTTCGGCAAAGTCGGCTGCGCGATGTGCGAGAGCACCAAGGACAAGTTGCGCCACCTCGTGTCGAAGGCGGCGGCCCCGGCCCAGGTGGCGTTTGTTGATATGAACACAATCGAGGGCCGGGCAGAGGGGGCCTTCCGCGACGTCCGCAAGGTCCCGACCACCATCCTCTGGTCCGAGACGGGGTCGCCGCTGGCCCGCTGGGACGGCCACGTGCCCCCCTCCGTCGAGGTCCAGGCGTTCCTGGGCGCCGCCAGGGCGGCGCCGACGGCATGAGCACGCAGGCGGCCATAACGCTTCCGCCCATCGCCGGGTACCACCCGACGACGCTCATCGACTGGCCTGGCCGGCTTGCGGCCATCGTCTTTCTGCCGCAGTGCAACCTGCGGTGCCGCTTCTGCCACGCCTCGGCCATGCTCGCCCCGCCGCAGGAGGCGATCCCGCTGGAGTCCATCCTGGCGCACCTGGACGAGCGGCGGGGCTGGCTCGACGGCGTGGTCATCTGCGGCGGCGAGCCGACCGTCTGGCCCACGCTGGCGCCGCTGTGCGAGGTGTTCCGCGGCCGCGGCCTCGGCGTCAAACTCGATACCAACGGCACGCACCCGGACTGCCTGGCGGGCCTCCTGGCGGCGGGCCTGGTTGACGCCGTCGCGATGGACCTGAAGGCCCCGCTGGACGGGCGGTACCGGCAGGTCTGCGGCGATGCGGCCGACGTTGACGCCGTCGGGCGCTCCATCGACCTGCTGATGTCGAGCGCCGTGGATTACGAGTTCCGCACGACCGTGTGTCCGGCCTTCATCGGCGAGGCGGAGGTCCGCGCAATGGGCGAGCGCATCGCCGGCGCCCGGCGGTGGATCCTCCAGCGCTTCGAGCCGGCCCATGCGCTTGACCCGGCGCTCCGCACGGTCAGGCCGTACGACCCGCCCGTCATGGAGAGCCTGGCCGCCATCGGCCGCCGGTACGTTGCCCGGTGCCTGGTTCGCGGCCAGCCGGAGCGGTGCTGCGGCCGCGCCCCTGTTGTTTAGCCGTCGCCGGTACGGCGACGTGCGGCGGCGCAGGGTTGCTGCGTAATAGCGCGCCGCATTGCGGCATCAGGGGCTTTTTGCTAAAGTCCGATAACTGCGGCTGCCGATACCAAACGGAAGCGAGAGCGGGGTCGCTATGCGCGCCGCCAGGGCGATAACGCATCTTCGCCGCCAGGCCTGTCTGCCGGCGGCGGCGCTGATAGTCTGCGCGGCAAGCGTGTTGCTGGCGCCGGGCCTCTCGTGCGGCAAGCCCAAGCCGGCCGAGCCGCGACTGCCGCGAGATGTCCAGGTGCCCCCCTACCTGAAGGACACCGTGGGCGAGGTGGCCAGGTTCGCCGGCCGCGAGGGACTCGCCGTCCAGGGCTACGGTTTCGTCACGGGCCTCGACGGGACGGGCACGAAGGTCATGCCCCCCGGCGTCCGCCAGCAGGTCCTGGACATGATGCGCCGCCACAAGGTTGACAAGCCCGAGGAGGTCCTTACCAGCCCCGACAACGCCGTGGTCATGGTCATGGGCGTCCTTGCGCCCGGCATCGGCAAGGGAGAGGTCTTCGACCTGGAAGTCCGGGCCGTGCCGACGACCGAGACGACCAGCCTGGAGGGCGGGTTCCTCCTGGAATGCGACCTTGCGCAGGTCGTGGCGTCGCGCGGGGTGGCGGCCCGCGGCGAGGTGGCGGCGCTGGGTCGCGGCAGCATCTTCGTCTCGCCGTTTGCGGGGGATGACAAGTCGCCCGCGTCGGAGCCGCGACCGTCAGGGAGCGGTGCCGTGGCGGCGGACCCGCGCATCGGGCGGGTCCTGGGGGGCGGACGGGCCCTGAAGGGCCTCAACTTCCGACTCATCCTTCTGACGCCCTCCGCACGCACCGCCGACCAGATCATCCGCCTCGTCAACGCCCGGTTTCCCGGCGCGGCCAAGGGCACCACCGACCCCGGCCGCGTGGACCTTGAAGTGCCCCGCGAGCACCAGGACGACAAGATTCACTTCCTGGACCTGGTAGGGGCGGTTTTCCTGCGCGAGAGCCCCGATGCGCGCGACCAGCGCGTCGGCCTCCTGGTCGAAGCGCTCCAGGCCGGGCGGGACCTGGACCGCGTCTCGCTGGGCCTGGAGGCGATGGGGGCGTCGATCGTGCCGCGACTGCGGCCGCTCGCATCCCATCCCAGCGAGGCGGTCCGCTTCTACGTCGGCCGGACCCTGGCCAACCTCCAGGACGCCCAGGCCGTGTCAATCCTGGAGCCGGTCCTGATGAGCGATGCCTCGGAGTTCCAGGAGTCGGCGGTCGAGGCCCTGGGGCGGCTCCGGAGCGGCATCGGCCTGGGCGTGCTCGGACGCGCGCTTAACGTGAAGAACGCCCGCGTCCGCGTGGCCGCGTGGCAGGCCATGGCACGCATCGCCCCGCGCATGTTCGTGGCGAAGGCGTTCCCCGACAAGTTCATCCTGAGCATCGTGGCGACGCGCGGCGAGCCGTTCGTGTACGTCTCGCGGACCCTCAAACCCCAGGTGGCGATCTTCGGCGACGTGGCGGTCCGGCCGCCGATGCTGGCCGAGACGCGGCGGGCGGTGGCCACCGCCCAGGCGGGCGCCGCGGAAGTGACGCTCATCGCCCGGTGGCACGGGCGGGACTGGCGCGTGGCGGCGCCGCTGGACGTCCCTGGCATGGTGGAGAAGGTCGCGGCCCCGATGGGCGGCGAAGAAGGGCAGGCGGCCGCAAACCAGGGCCTCGACCTCGGTTACAGCGACGTCGTCGGCCTCCTGTACGAGATGTCGCGCAAGAAGGCGTTGTCGGCCCCGCTGGTGCTTCAGCCGCTTCAGTACCGCATCGGCGGCGAGAGGCCGGTCGCCCGCCCCATCGGCGACGAGCCATGAAAAAATCGCGGATTGCGAATTGCGAATTGCGGATTGAACGGAAAGCGGCGCGGCCGGCCTCGGCCACGCGCCCTTCCAATCCGCAATTCACAATCCGCAGTCCGCAATTACCTCAAGGAGCCATCGCACCGTGGAACTGAAGCGCCTTGAACTGTTCGGCTTTAAATCGTTCGCCGACCGCACGCGGTTCGAGTTCGATTCGGGCATCACCGTCATCGTGGGCCCGAACGGGTGCGGCAAATCGAACGTGGTCGACGCCGTCAAGTGGGTCCTGGGCGAGCAGAGCGCCCGGAGCCTTCGCGGCCGCGAGATGGCCGACGTAATCTTCGCCGGGTCCGAGTCCCGCCGCAGCCTCGGCTTCGCCGAGGCCACCCTGGTGTTCGACAACTCGCGGGGCCTCCTGCCCATCGGCGCGACCGAGGTCGAGGTCAGCCGCCGCCTCTACCGCAGCGGCGAGTCCGAGTACGTGCTCAACCGCAAGCCCTGCCGCCTGCGCGACGTCCGCGAACTCTTCATGGACACCGGCGTCGGCGCCGACGCCTACAGCCTCATCGAGCAGGGCAAGGTCGACGTCCTGCTCCAGTCGGGCCCCCTCGAGCGCCGCCTCATCTTCGAGGAGGCCGCCGGCATCTCCAAGTACAAGGCCAAGCGCCGCGAGGCCGAGCGCAAACTCGCACGCACCGAGCAGAACCTCCTGCGCCTCGGCGACATCCTGGAAGAGGTCGAGCGCCGCCTGCGCAGCGTCAAGTACCAGGCCGGCAAAGCGCGTAATTATGTCGAATACAACGCACGCCTGAAGGACCTCCGCCTCTCCTACGCCCTCAGCCAGTACCACCACCAGACGCAGGCCCTCCTGGGGCACCAGGCGGCCGTCGAGTCGCTCCAGAACGAGCGGTCGGCCCGCGCGGCGGCGCTCGCGGGCCTCGACCAGGAGCGGGCGCGGCTCGAGGGCGGCCTGATGGACCTCGACGGCCGCCTGCGCGCCGTTGACGCCCGCCTCTCCGACGGCCGCTCGGGCATCGCCACGCGCGAGACCGAGATCGGGTTCCACCGCACCCGCGCGGAGGAACTCGGCCAGGTTGTCGAGCGCGACCGCAGCAAGATCGGCGACCTCTCCGCCCACCTGCGGGATGCCGAGGACCAGGTGGCGTCGCGCCTGGCAGCCCAGGCCGAAATGGTCGAGGTCGCCCGCCGCCAGGAGGAGGCCGTCCAGGCCGTCGAGGCGCAACTGGCGGACGTAAGCGAGCAGGCCCGGGCCCTGGCCGCCCGCGTCGAGGCCGCCAAGGGCGCCCTGCTTGACCTCGCCCAGCAGAAGAGCGAGCGAACCAGCCGCGCAGGCGCACTTGACCTTCGCCTGGAGACCCTGGAGGCGCAGGCCGCCAAACTCCGGGCACGCCGCGATGCAATAGCCGGGGCACTCCGGCAACTGGCCCAGGAACAGGCCGCCCTGGACGCCGAGAAGGCCGCCCTTGACGCCGCCGTCGTCGAGCGCCGCGGCCGCCTCGAACAGAAACGCCACGAGGCCGAGGCCAGGCAGAAGGAAGTCGAGGACCTCGGCGAACGCCTCGCGCGCGACAGGCAGGATGCCGCCGCCCTCGACAGCCGCCGCGAACTCCTTCAGGACATGCAGCGACGCGGCGAGGGCATCCCGGCCGCCGTCCGACGCACCTGCGACGCCATCGCCGCCGCCGGCGCCCCGGAGCGCTGGCGCGGCATGGTGGCCGACCTGATAGAGGTCGACGTGGCCCATGCCGTGGTCATCGAGTCGGCCCTCGGCCCGGCCGAGAAACTCCTCGTGGCCGACCGCCTGGCCGACGTCCTGGCGCTCGCCCGCACGCTCGAAGGCCAACTCTCGGGCCAGGTGCGCCTCCTGGCGCTCGACGCCCTCCCGTCCCCCGCCGACGGGGGCGGCACGGCCGCCGTGTCCGGGCGCGGCGATGAGCCGCACCCCCCGGCAGTGCCGGGGGCTTCACCGGCCGGACAAGCCGGCCGTGCCACGTCCGCGCCGGCAGGGCCAGCGCGGGATCTCTCGGCTTACCCCGAGGCCGTGTGCTGGGCGATGGACTACGTGCGTGCCGCCGAGGCCGTGCGGCCGGCGATCGCGCACCTGCTGGCCCGCACGATTGTCGTAAAGTCGCTTGAGGGCGCGGCCGAACTGGCGTGCGGCCCGCTGGCGGGCTGCCGCTTCGTTACGCTCGCGGGCAACGTCCTGGAACCCGACGGGTCGGTGGCCATCGGCCCGCCCGGGCCGGAGACGAGCCTCATCAGCCGCAGGTCGGAATTGCGGGACCTGGCCCTCCAGCGGGAGGCCCTCGGCCGGCGTATCGACGACCTGGCCGCGCACCGCGCCCGGGCGGCCGAGGAACTCCGCGCCCTCGACGCCGACCAGCAGGTCCTGCGCCAGGAGATTTACGAGGGCTCCATGGCCAGGGTCGAGGCCGAGGGGCGGCAGCGGCGCGCGGCCGAGTCGCGCCGCGCCCTGGAGGCCGAGGCCCCCGTCGTGGAGAGCGAACTTCAGGCCGCCGCACGCGAGCGCGACCAGGCCGCCCACCAGCGCGATGCGATTCGCGCACAGGCCGAGGACCTGGAGCGCCGCGAGGCCGACCAGGCGGCATCCATCGCCGTCCTCGCGGCCGAGCAGGACGCCCTGGCCGCACGCCGCGCCGCCTGCGAGGAATCCCGCACCCAGGCCCGCATCGCCCTGGCCCAACTCCGCGAGAAGCAGGCCGCCCTTGTGGACCAGGTGGCCGCCGCACAGCGCGACCTGGCCGCCACGCGCGAGGGCATCGAGCAGGCCCGCGCCGACCTCGCGGAGTGCCTCGACCGCATCCGCCAGTCCGAGCGCACCATGCTGCGACTGGCGTCGGAACTGGCGACGCTCTTTCACCAGAAGGAGCAGGCCGAGGCGGAGGTCCGCCGGCTCGTGGCCGAGCGCGCGGCCCGCACGGAGGGCCTGGAGGGCCTTACGGAGAAGGCCCGCGCCGTCGAGGCCGAGTCCGATGCGCTCCAGCAGCAAATCCACGAGCGCGAACTTGAGCGGCGGACCCTCCAGACCAAGCGCGACGAACTGGTGCAGCGCGTCCGCGACGATTTCGCCCTCGACCTGGCCGAGCGATATGCCGCCTGGCAGCCCGAGGCGGTCGACTGGGACGCCGTGGCCGAGGAAATCCGCGCGCTCCAGGGCAAGATCGAGCGGCTCGGCGCGGTGAACCTCGAGGCCATCCAGGAGCAGGACGCCCTGGAGGCCCGCGTGGGGTTCCTTCGCGGCCAGCGCGACGACCTGGTGAAGGCACGCGACACGCTGACCGCCCTGATTGAGCGCATCAACCGCGAGAGCCGCGAGCGATTTATGAAAACATTTGAATCAATTCGCGGCCACTTCCAGGAACTCTTCCGCAAACTCTTCGGCGGCGGCAAGGCCGACGTGTACCTCGAGAACGAGGCCGACGTCCTGGAAAGCGGCATCGAGGTGGTCGCACGCCCCCCAGGCAAGCAACTCCAGCGCATCAGCCTGCTGTCGGGCGGAGAGAAAACGATGGCCGCCGTCGCCCTCCTGCTGGCGATCTTCCGCGCGCGGCCCAGCCCGTTCTGCATCCTCGACGAGGTCGATGCCGCCCTCGACGAGGCGAACATCGACCGGTTCACCGGCCTCGTGCGCGAGTTCCTCGACCGCTCGCAGTTCGTCATCATCACGCACAACAAGCGCACCATGGGCATCGGCGACGTCCTTTACGGCGTGACGATGGGCGAGCCGGGCGTCTCGCGCAAGGTCTCCGTCAAGTTCTCCGACATACACCAGGCCGGCTACGTGACGGACGACAAACAGGCCGGGCCGGCCGCCGCCGAGCCGGCCGCCGCCGGGCCGGTTACGCCCGCCGCGGAGGCGGTTGCCCCCGCCGCCGTCGCCGAGGCCGCCGAGCGAGGATAACCCTGCGAGGCGCCGTCGCACAAGCCGAACGGCTGCCACTTGCCACGGCCGGGCAAGCCGGCCGTGCCACACGCTATCAGTTGTCTTGGCCCTTACAAGTGGCCAGTGACGAATGACCAGTGGCAGCCGTCAGGCCGTCAATCGCCGTGACGTGACATGGCAGAAAACGACCCGCAAACCTCGCCGCCTCCGCCGGCCGCCGACCCCTGCGCGGCCGCGGGCTGCGCCGCGGCCGCCCAGCGGCTGCCCGTGCTGCCGCTGCGCGGGCTGGTCGTGTTTCCGGGGCTGGCGATGCCCCTCCAGGTGGGCCGCGACGCCTCGGTCACGGCCGTCCACGAGGCGATCGGCAAGGACCGCCGCATCCTCCTCGTGGCGCAGCGCGACCCGGCCGTCCTTGACCCCGGCCCGGAGGACGTTTTCGAGATGGGGTCGCTGGGCTCTTGTCTCCAGTGTTTCAAGGGCGAGGGCGGCACGCACAAGGTCATCGTCGAGGCGACGGCCCGTGCGCTGGTCGCCCGCGTGGCCAAGGAGGGCGGGTGTCTGTGGGCCGACGCGGCCGCGGTGGCCGAGCCGCCGCTCGACGGCCCGGAGGCCGAGGCCCTCGCGCGCACCGTCCGGGCCCGCTTCTTCACGTACCTGCAACTTCAGCCTGCGCTGCCCGAGAGCATCGGCCAGCAGGCCGCCGCCGCGGAGGAGGGCGGGCGACTGGCCGACGTCGTGGCCGCATTCACGGCCATCCCGTTCGCCGACAAGCAGCGCCTGCTTGAGATGATCGACCCGGAGGAGCGCTTGCGCGCCCTGGCCGACATCCTGGAGAACGAGATCGGCCTGCTGGAAATCCAGCGCCGCATCAGCGAGCGGGTCCGGGCGCGGCTGTCGCGCACCCAGAAGGAGTACTTCCTCAAGGAGCAACTCAAGGCCATCGAGGAGGAACTGGGGCACACCGACTCCGCGGCCGGCGGCGCGGCCGAACTCAGGGACAAAATCCTCGCCGCAGGCATGCCGGACGAGGTCCGCAAGATCGCCCTCCGCGAGCAGGCACGCCTGGCACGCATGATGCCCCTCACGCCGCAGTCCGTGGTCATCACCGAGTACCTCGACTGGCTCGTGCACATGCCCTGGCAGGCCCGCACCGAGGACAACCTGGACCTGAGGCATGTGCGGCGGATACTGGATGAGGACCACTTCGGCCTCCAGGAGCCGAAGGAGCGCATCCTTGAGTACCTGGCCGTCAAGAAACTCACGCGCAGCCTGCGCGAGCCCATCCTGTGCTTCGTCGGGCCGCCAGGCGTAGGCAAGACGAGCCTCGCCAAGAGCGTCGCCCGCGCGCTCGGGCGGCGGTTCGTCCGCAAGAGCCTCGGCGGCGTCCGCGACGAGGCCGAAATCCGCGGTCACCGACGCACATACGTCGGCGCCCTGCCCGGACGCATCATCCAGTCAATCCGCAAGGCCGGCGTCCGCAACCCCGTCTTTCTCCTCGATGAAATCGACAAGATGGGGCAGGATGCGCGCGGCGACCCGGCCAGCGCGCTGCTGGAAGTCCTGGACCCCGACGAGAACTACGCCTTCAGCGACCATTACCTGGAGGTGGAGTACGACGTTTCCGAGGTCCTGTTCGTCTGCACGGCGAACGTCGGCGGCGCCATCCCGCCCGTCCTGCTGGACCGCCTGGAGGTCATCGAACTGGCCGGCTACACGCTGGAAGAGAAGGTGCAGATTGCCGCGCGCCACCTCCTGCCGCGGGAAATGCAGGCGCACGGCCTGGCGCCGGGGCAGGCGGTCTTTGCGGAAGAGGTGTTGCGGCAGATAATCGAGTCATATACGCGCGAGGCCGGCGTGCGGAACCTCCGCAAGTTCCTCGCCAAGGTCCTGCGGAAGATCGCCGCCGAACTGGCCGCCGCCGACCCGCCCCCCGCCGGCCCCAGGACCGTCGCCCCGGAACTCGTCCGGGCGTACCTCGGCCCCGCCCCCTACCGCCGCGAGGCCGCCGGTCCGAAGGAGAGCGTCGGAACCGTCACCAGCCTCGCCTGGACCGAGGCCGGCGGACGCAGCATGGTCATCGAGGTCTCATGCATGCCTGGCAAGGGCGACCTGACGCTCACCGGCCAACTCGGCGAGGTCATGCAGGAATCCGTCAAGACCGCCCTCTCGTGGGTCCGGGCGCGGTGCGCGCGGCCGGGCGTCATCCCCGCCAGGCACACCGTTGACCTGCACGTCCACGTGCCGGAGGGCGCCACGCCCAAGGACGGCCCCAGCGCGGGGCTGCCCGTGGTCTGCGCCCTGGCGAGCGCCCTGGCCGGCTGCCCCGCCCGGCGCGACGTGGCCATGACCGGCGAGATCACGCTCCAGGGCCGCGTCCTGCCCGTCGGCGGCCTCAAGGAGAAGGTCCTCGCGGCCCACCGCGAAGGCATAACGCATATCTTCATACCCAAGGGGAACGCCGACGACCTGGAGAAGGTCCCCGAGGAGGTCCGCCGCGAGGTCCGATTCACCTGCGTCGAACGCGTGGAAGACTGCCTGCGCGAGGTCGTGCCGGCCCTTCGCAGCCAGTTCCGCGCGCGGGCCGAGACGCACGTCCGCGGCCGCGAGGCCGAAGCCTTCGACCGAGGTTAACGCCGGGTGCCCCGCCAAATGGCGGGGTTCCGCGTGGCCGCCGCGTCAGGATATAATATGCGTTGTGCACGTCGGGCCTGCGCACCCGCCGCGCCGAAAGGGGCCGAACAAATGACCGCTGCACGCGTGTCTCGCCGCACGTTTCTTCGGTCCGCCGCCCTGGCCGCTGGCACAGTTGCCGCCGCACGCACCAGCGGCCGCGCCGCCGATGCGCCCGCCGCCCCCACGCGGCCGAACATCGTCTTCCTTTTGACCGATGACCATCGCTGGGACGCCCTCGGCTGCATGGGCAACCCTGTCATCCGCACGCCCAACGTCGACGCCCTGGCCGCCGCCGGCGTCGTTTTCAGCAACATGTTCGTAACGACCTCCATCTGCTGCACCAGCCGCGCGAGTATCTTCACCGGCCAGTACGCCCGGCGGCACGGCGTCCACGGTTTCAACACGCCCTTTACGCCGGAGCAGTTCGCCGACACGTACCACCAGGTCCTCCGCCGCGCGGGTTACCACGTGGGCTTCATCGGCAAGTACGGCGTGGGCGACAACGCGCCGCCGTCGCCCGAGGCGTTCGACTACTGGAAGGGTTTCCCCGGCCAGGGCCACTACTGGCCCAAGGACCTCGGCCGCGAGGTCCACCTGACGGACCTGATGGCCGAGCAGGCGGCGGAGTTCCTGCGGGCCGCGCCTGCCGGCCGCCCCTTCTGCCTGTCCGTCAGTTTCAAGGCGCCCCACTGCCAGGACGGCGACCCGCGACAATTCCTGTATGCACCTAAATATGAGAACTTGTACGCCGACGTCGCCGTCCCCGTGCCGCCCACGGCCGACCCGAAGTACTTCGAGGCCCTGCCCGACTACGTGCGCGAGAGCGAGGCCCGCCGCCGCTGGCAAATCCGCTTCTCAAGCCCCGACCTCTACCAGCAGATGGTCAAGGGCTACTTCCGCCTCGTCACGGGCGTGGACGACGCCGTCGCAACAATCGTGGCCGCGCTCAAGGAGAAGGGCGCGGCCGGGAGCACCGTCATCATCCTGACGGGCGACAACGGCTTCTACCTGGGCGAGCACGGCCTGGCCGGCAAGTGGTTCATGCACGAGGAATCCATCCGCGTGCCCCTGGTGGTGTACGACCCGCGGCTGCCGGCGTCCCTGCGCGGCAGGCGGCGCCGGGAGATGGCCCTCAACATCGACCTTGCGCCCACGATGCTCGCCCTGGCCGGGGCCGCCGTCCCGCCGCGCACGCAGGGGTGCGACCTCGGGCCGCTTCTTCGCGGCCAGTCGCCCGCATGGCGGGAAGACTGGTTCTACGAGCACCTGTTCCCCAACAGGATTATCCCGAAGTCCGAGGGCGTCCGCACCCGGCGATGGTCATACTGGACGTACCTTGAGCAGGACCACCAGGCCGAGTGGCTGTACGACATCGAGAACGACCCGCGCCAGGTGCGCAACCTGGCCGCCGACCCTGCCTCGGCCTCGGTGCTGGCAGACCTTCGCGGGCGCGTCGCACGCTGCCGCGAGGAACTGAAGTAGGAGAACTGTAAGGAGGATCTTCACGATGATCTCTCTTGGGCGGGCGACTCGGCTTATTTCATCGGCCCCGTTTCTGCTGACGCTGGCGTTCGCCGCCGCCGCAGGCGCAAGCGCCGCCGCCGGCGCCCCCGCTGCGGGCGCCGCCGGCGCCGCCGCCGCTGTCGCTGGAGAGCCGTCGGCGCAGGAGATACTCCAGGCCACGCGCATCCAGGGCGGCCTGGTCGTCCACGTCGGTTGCGGCGACGGCAGGCTGACGGCCGCGCTGCGGGCGAACGACTCGTTCCTGATCCACGGCCTCGACCCGGACGCCGCCAACGTCGAGCGGGCTCGCAAGCACATCCAGTCGCTCGGTCTCTCCGGCAAGGTCTCCGCCCAGCGCTGGACCGCCGATCGCCTGCCGTATGCCGACAACCTTGTCAACCTTCTCGTGTCGGCCGACCTCGGCAGGATACCGGTGCAGGAGGCGATGCGCGTCGTGGCGCCCCAGGGCGCGGCATACGTGAAATCCGGCGGCGCGTGGAGCGTGGCCGTCAAGCCGCGGCCGAAGGAAGTTGACGAGTGGACCCACTACCTGCACGACGCGAGCGGAAACGCGGTGGCCCGCGACTCGCTGGTCGGACCCCCTGGCCGCGTCCAGTGGATTGCCGACCCGCGGCACACTCGCAGCCACGAGCATATTCCCAGCATCAACGCCCTTGTCTCGGCCGCGGGCCGGATTTTCTACGTGGCCGACGAGGGGCCCATCGCCTCGCTCCGCGAGCCGCCGCAGTGGCATCTTGTCGCGCGCGACGCCTACAACGGCATACTGCTCTGGAAGCGGCCCTTCAGCCCCTGGTTCCCGCACATCGTCAACTGGGGACAGACGCCCCCGCAACTTCAGACCAGGCTGGTTGCCGCCGGCGGCCGCGTGTACGTCACCCTGGGCCTGCACGCACCCGTCAGCGTCCTGGATGCGGCAACGGGGCAGACCGTCAGGGTTTTCGAGCGGACCGAGGGCACGGAGCAGATACTCTGGTGCCAGGGCGTGCTTCTCCTGGCCGTCCGAAGCGTAACCGCGGAGCGCACCGCCGAACTCCAGAAATGGGCCGGCCTTGTCAGGCAGGAAAAATCCCCCCTCTACGTCCGGGAAACCGCCGACCCGCTCGTTAAGCAACTCCGCGCGACAGAGAGCAGGGGGGAGCAGGCCATTGTTGCCCTCGATGCCGCATCCGGCCAGGTCCTCTGGCGGAAGGCGGGCCCCGACGCCGCCGGCCTCCGCCCCGGCAGCCTCTGCGCAATCGCAGACCGCGCCATCTTTCAGAAGGCCGGCGACGTCGTCTGCCTCGACCTGCGGACTGGCCGGCAGCGGTGGTCAGCGCCCGACGCACCCCTCTCCGTGGCATCCGATGCCGGCATCGTCTGTGCCGACGGCCAGGCCGTGACGCTCCTGTCGCCGGAGTCCGGCAAGACGCTGTGGACCCAGCCCTCCACCCTTGCACGGGTGCGCGACGCCTTCGTTATAAAGAACGCGGTGTGGCTGGGCGGATTCAAGCCGTTCCCCGAAAAGAGAGGGCCTGAGTGGGGACCCTACTTCGCAACCCAGCACGACCTGGCAACCGGCAAGGTCCTGAAGCGCATCGAGCCGGAAAACCCCGGACACCATCATCGCTGCTACGGCAACAAGGCCACCGAGCAGTACATCCTGGGCGGCAGGCGGGGCGTCGAGTTCATTGACCTGGCCAGCGGCGACGTCTTGTGGCACAGTTGGGTGCGCGGCGTCTGCCGATATGGCGTCATGCCGGCCAACGGCCTTCTCTATGCGCCGCCTCATGCCTGCGGGTGCTACGTCACCGCAAAGTTGGATGGTTTTTACGCGCTGGCGGCGCAAGGCCCTTCAAGGCCGCAAGTCGCTCAAGCCCCGGACGGCCGCCTTGAGCGCGGCCCGGCCTATCAGGGCGACGCCGGGGCAGGCCCGGCCCGCGCCGACGCCGCTCGAAATCCGCAGGCCGCGCTCCGCACCGACGACTGGCCCACCTACCGGCATGACCCCCAGAGAAGCGGTGCTTCGCCGCTGGCCGTGGCCGCTGCGCTGCGCCCCAGGTGGCAAGCCGAAGTCGGAGGACGGCTCACCAGCCCCACCGTTGCCGAGGGCAAGGTGTTCGTGGCCTCGGTGGACGAGCACGCGCTCTCGGCGATGGATGCCGATTCGGGCCGCCCCGCGTGGCGCTTCACGGCGGGCGCACGCATCGACTCGCCGCCCACCCTGTACGCCGGCCGTGCGATCTTCGGCTGCCGCGACGGCTGCGTTTACAGCGTACGGGCATCCGACGGCGCACCTGCCTGGCGCCTGCGCGCGGCCCGCGACGACAGGCTCATAGCCGCCTGCGGACAACTTGAGTCACCATCGCCCGTCCACGGAAGCGTCCTGGTCCAGGACGGCGCCGCCTACTTCGCGGCGGGCAGGTCGTCCTACCTGGACGGCGGCATTGACCTCTGCCGCGTCCGCCCCGAAACGGGCGAGATTCTCGCCAGGACCCCCATCTACAGCCCCGACCCCGCCACCGGCAGGCAGCCCAGGCACTACGGCCCCTGCGAGATGCCGGGAGCGCTGGCCGACATCCTCACCGCCGACGACCAGTACGTGTACCTGCGCGACAACGTTTTCGACAAGTCCGCCGCCGTCCGGCCCGCAGGCAATCCCCACCTGCTCACCCTGACCGGCTTTCTGGACGACACGTGGCCGCACCGCTCGTACTGGATTCTCGGCGCCCGCTGCTCGCTTTCGACCGGCTGTAGCCAGCGCGACAAGAACCTGGTCTTCGGCAGGCTGCTCGCGTTCGACGCATCCACGGTGTACGGCTACGGGCGGGCGAGCGTCCACTGGTCGAACATGCTCCAGGACGGGCCGTACCGGCTGTTCGCGCTAGGCCGCGCCGATGGGCGGGAGCAGTGGGCCAGGCCGCCGGCCATCCAGGTCCGCGCGATGCTCCTGGCCGACAAGGTGCTGCTGGTGGCCGGTCCCGCGCCGGCGCCGCCGCGGGAAGCCGCGCCCCCTGCCGACGCCCGGGGAGGCACTGCCGCTGGCGATTCAGGCTGCCGCGGGCTGCTCCTGGCCCTCTCCGCCGCAGACGGCGCAGAGTTGGCGCGATGCCCGCTCGACTCGCCCCCCGTCTTCGACGGCATGGCCGCAGCCGGCGGCCGGCTGTACATCTCCCTGGAAAACGGACGCCTCCTCTGCATGGGCGACGCAGCCGCGGGCGGCCGATGAACCACGCGGGACGCGGCATGGTTCAAACAAGCCCCACGCACCGCGTGGGGATGGATGGTGCGGGCCGATCATCCCCCGGCGGTGCCGGGGGCTTTGAACCATGCCTGCATTTCTTCTGGACTTTGGGCCGTGCCTGCGGGCACGATACCGCAAACTTCGGAGCCGCCCTTATGGCCAGTGCCGATTCAGCCGTGCCGGCCGACGCGGGAACGCGCATCAGGGTTGATTTCCAGGCCCCCCTGCGAAGGCGGCCTTGCCCGCTCTGCGGTGCAGACGATTGCCGCCTGTTTCACAAGGAACACGCCGCCACCGATTCCTGGTACACTCACGACGTTTTCTCGGTGGGCCTGTGCAGGCGATGCTCTTTTGCCTACTCGCCGGTCATCCTGTCGCCCGAGTGGCTCGCCCGGTACAAGGACCCTGCCTGGAACCCCGAATTGCGGGCGGAAGGCAGAGCGAGCGTTGACACCTACGAGCACGCCGACCTGGTGGACCGCCCGGCCTACGAAGTTGCGCTTCGGCACTTGTCGCGCCGCCGTCCCCCGTCGGCGTCAATTCTTGATGTGGGCTGCTCCGAGGGCAGGTTCCTGGTGCTCGCCCGCGACAAAGGCTACAAGGTAACCGGTTTGGAGCCGCACCCCCTGGCGGTGGAGCGGGCCAGGAGGGAGTTCGGCCTTGACGTCTCCTGCGGCACGCTGCAAACGGTTGCCCTTGAGGGGACCTTTGACATCGTCACTCTTTGGGACGTGCCCGAGCACCTGGACGACCCCCTTGCTTCCCTCAGGCGTATTGCCGGCCTGTTGGCCGAGGGCGGGGTCCTGGTCCTGAAGACGCCCAACTTCCATCGCTGGATTCAGAGGGAGGCGGGCATCCCCGAGGAAGACCTTCGGCCGCGCATCTACCCCTACTGGGGCTCCAATTCCTGGCACGCCTGGGACCACATCAACTTCTTCACGGCGGACACGCTGCGGCGGATGCTGCGGAGGGCGGGGCTTCTGCGCCGTCCCAAGTTCCTGATAGACCCGCACCCTTTCGCGGAGGCCAGGCGCAGGGGCGACCTTAAGACCGTCCTGAAACTCGCGGCCGCCCGCTGGTTGGTGTATCTGCTGGGGGGCATGTGCCACCGCTTGACCCTGTTCGCGGTCGTGCCGAGGTGAGCCGTTGCCCGGCCGACGGATCATCGGGCCGGGGTCGCCGGCAGCGGACGAATCTTGATGCTGCGGAACTCGATCCGGTCCGTGTGGTCCTGAAGCGCGATCGGGCCCTTCTTGAACGTGCCGAACTTCGGGTGCACCTTGAACTTGCTCGCCGCCACGCGCTGCTTCCAGTCGTCGCTCCACAGTTCGTACTGCACCACCTTCTCGCCGTTCATCCAGTGCTCCACGTGCGCGCCGCTGACCAGGATGCGCATCTGGTTCCATTGTCCGGGCGGCTTGGTAACGTCCTTCGCCGGCGCATAGAGGTCGTAGCACGAGCCGGCCAGTTGCTTCGGGTTGCGCGTAGGCCAGGCCGAGTTGTCCAGTATCTGCACTTCGGGCGCGTAGTGCCACGCGGTGATGGGCTCCTCCGACACGTGGTACAGCACGCCGCTGTTGCCCTTGGCGGTGATCTTGCATTCCAGCGAGAGGTCGAAGTTCTCGAACTCCTCGGTCGTGACGACGTCGTCGCCGCCGCCTGCCCCTTTGCCGCCCGCCCCGCCGCTGACGCGGGCAAGCACCCCGTCGATGGCCTTCCAGCCGGGCGGCAGCGTCTCCATCTTGTAGCCGCGCCACCCGGCCGTCGTCTTGCCGTCGAACAGCAACTTCCAGCCCGCCTGTTTCTCCGCCTCCGTCAGGGTGTTCGGTTCCTGCGCCTGCTCCGCACCGCCCAGGTTCACGCCGCACGCCAGCAGCGCAGCGGCCAGGACGAACAGCAGCGACCGGGCTTTCACGGTTGCTCCTTTCTTTGTCGACAACGACGGCCCTGCATCCGCCCCAACTTATGCCGCACGCCCCATGCCGTCAATCCAAAATATCCCAAAACGCCGCTTGCCGCCTGCTGTGCCGGAACCGGCCTGCGGCCCGTTCCCGCTTCGGCGTCCACCGAGTCGGCCCGCAGGTCGGCGAGGTGCGCTGGCCGAAATGTCCCTCCAAAACGTAAAGCCGCAGCCTTCCAGAACGCGCCGCGCCCGGCCGACTACGAGGTCAGCGTGGCGGGGCGTCGCGCCGCGCGCCGCAAGCGCCTGGCGGAAACCCGGCGCATCGGGCGCGCCTTCCAGGTGTTCAACCAGCGGCTTCATGGCCGCCGAGTGCCGCCCGTCAAGAAAGCCCTGCCGCGCAAGCAGCGCTTGAAGGCGGCCCGGCAGCCCTTCAAGCCACGCGACAAGGGCCGGGTCGGGCAACTGGCCGGCGGCCCTGTAGTTGACGAGCCGCACCAGTTGCCGCCCGAAGTCCTCGCTCGCCCGCCGGTTGGTAAAGCACGGCACGCGCCGCAGCACTCCGGCGGCGTTGCGGAGTTCCGCGTACCACTTGGCCGCGCGCCGCAGGTTCCCCGTGCGGTCGCGGTACGTCGGCTGAAAGGTTCTCATCCCTTCGCCCCTTTCTTCGGCTCTCCGTTTCTCCGCTTGAAGATGTGCCCGGCGCGCTCGGTTGTCCCCGATTGCGCTTGCCGTGTCGGCCTGCCCGCCTGCGGGCTGAAGCCCTACGGCGGGCCGTAGCCCTGCGGCGGCCGAAGGCCCGTCGGGAGCCTTTGCCTGGAACGACACTCTGCCCGGCGTCGTCAGGGCAGCCGCGCCACGGGTTTGCCCGCCGCGTCCAACAGGGTCAGCACAGGCCCGTCGGCCCTCACGAACAGGCCGGCCCGCGGCTCGCCCGCCGCGTCCCGCAGGATCAGGCGAGCCCCGTCGGCCCTCACGCTCAGGGCGGCCCGCTCCTTGCCCGCCGCGTCGTACAGGCCCAGGGCGGGGCCGTTGGTGGACTCGTTCAGTTCGACCCGCGTCTCGCCCGCCGCGTCGGACAGGCCCAGGCCAGACCCGCTGGCCGTCACGCCCAGTTGGGCCCGCACCTCGCCCGCCGCGTCGCACAGAGCCAGGCCAGACCCGCTGGCCGTCACCGTCAGGCCGACCCGCATCTCGCCCGCCGCGTCGTACAGGCGGAGGCGAGCCCCCAGGACCGTCGCGTCCAGGACGGCCTGCGTCTTGCCCGCGTCGTCCAGCAGGCGGAACCCCCGCGCCTCCACGACGCCCGGAGGCGCGGCCGGCGCTAAGAAGCTGTTTCACAGCCCTCCGGTCACTTGCCGGAGGCGGTTGAAGCAAATGATGCTGGCGGCCAGATCGTGAAACGCCTGAAAATGTTTGCCC
>VGYT01000004.1 GCA_016872895.1 Planctomycetota bacterium | reverse complement strand
CCGGAGGGCCCCCTGCCCCTCCAGGGGGGCGGCGACGTGCTGCGCAGCCCGTACCACGGCTTTGAACTTCGCCGGCCCGGCCCGCGGTGGGTCACTGCCCAGCACGTGGACGGGCCGCCGGCGGTGGTGGAACTTGCGCGGCAGGACCACGCGGCGGTGGCGGTCATACGCCTGCTTACGCCGCGGCCGGAGCAGTCGCTCGAAGGCTTCGTCAAGGACCAGGCGCAACTTGTGGCCGACAACCTGGGCACCGGCCGGCCGGAACCGCGGCCGGCGACCCTCGGAGGCCGGGCGGGATACGAACTGGCGTACGAGGCTCGCGGCGTGCTCGGGCAGCGCGCGGGGCGGTGCGCGGTCATCTACACGAAGCACGGCGACCGGGTGTTCTGCCTGGCGCTGGTGGCTGCGGCCGACGCCGACCCCTCGGCCGCGCAGGAACTCCAGGCCCTGCGCGAGGGCCTGAAGTTCAGCGAGCAGCCCCCGTCAAAGTGAGCGGGCTTGATATGAAACCGCGCAACTTCATCGGCGTGTGCGTTGCGGCGGCGGCCGGCATGGCGGCGGCCTACGCGCTCGCCTTCGGCTCGCGGCTATACGCCGCGCTGCCGGCGCCTGAGCAGCGGGCCTCGGCGCCCGATGAACGGGCCGCTGCGTCGGCCGAAGGCGTTGCACTGCTCGTCCTGCCCATCGCGGGCGACGAGGTGGGCCTCGGCGAGCAGGTGCGGCTCATGCTCATCAACAAGGCCCGGCGCCTGGGCGCCGTGGTGTACGACCCGGGCAGCGTGGCCGAAGCGCTCGACGGCCAGGCGGCGCCCGCCGACACGCCGCCCGACAAACTGGCCGCCCTCGGCCGCGACAGGTTCAAGGCCGACCTCGTCGTCGCCGGCTGCGTCAAGGGCAACGGGCCGTACAGCGTGCGCCTGGTGGCCGTGCGCACGGGCATCGCAAAGCAACCGCTCGTTCTCGACAAGACCTACACGTGCGCCTACCACCAGATCATCCCGCTTGAGATGGCCAAGGCTGTTTACGGCATCCTGGGCCTGAAGCCGCCCGACGACCCGCTGCGCATGCTGCGCGAGGACGCCGAGGTGGAGCGGCGCTGGCGCGACGGGCCGAACCTGGTGCGCAATGCGGGCCTCGAAACGGCGAACGCCGCCGGCACCGGCCCCGCCGACTGGCAGCCGCTCGAAAAACAGATGGCGTGGGTCCCGAACCCGGACGGGCCGGGCAAGGTGCTGAAGTACGACATGGACGAGGCGACGGCCGCCAGTTACGGCCTCGATTTCTACAGCGACTGGATAGACATCGAGGCCGGGGCCACGTACCGCTTCTCCTGCCGCTACAAGTCGGAGGGGCCGACGCCGAAGGTGTTCCTGAAGGGGTACCACGCTTTCCCGCCCCAGGAGGGGTTCCCGGCCGACCGGCGCGAGACGTACCGGCGGCAGGTCCATCCGGGCGGCGAAAAGGGCCGGTGGAACACGGTGGCGGCCGACTTCATCCCGGAGTCCGCGCGCCCGGACCAGCGCCCGACTTTTCTCAAGGTGGACCTGTACGCGTACTGGCCGAAGGGCGTCATCTACTGGGACGACATCGTCCTTAAGAAGGTGCGCGACTCGCCGCCGCCGGCGCCTTCGCCGGGCGCCAAGTGACGCAAGCCACCGCACAATGTCATGAAGATACGCCAGTTGCATCGCTGGGACCTCGACTGCCGCGCGGCGGCGGCGGTCCAGCGCGAACTGGCGTCGCGGGTGGGCGAGGGTCCGCCGCTTGCCCGCGCCGAGACGGTGGCGGCGGCGGACGTGTCGGCCCGCCCTGGGCGGGCGCCGCCCGGGCGAGCCGGTCGCCGCCAGGAGTGGATACTTGCGGCCGTCGTGGTCCTGCGTCTGGCGGACTTCTCGGTCCTGGAGGTTCGGAAGGCAGCCCGCCGGGCCGGCTGGCCTTACGTGCCGGGGTTCCTTTCGTTCCGCGAGGCGCCGGTTGCGCTGGAGGCTTTTCGGCAACTCCGCACGGTTCCGGACGTTGTTCTAATTGACGGGCACGGCCGCGCGCATCCGCGGCGGCTGGGCATCGCGTCGCACATCGGCCTGGCGCTTCAGGTGCCGACCATCGGCTGCGCGAAGAGCCTCCTGGCGGGCGAGGTGCGAGGCCGCCTGGGTCCCGCTCGCGGCAGCAGGGCGCCGCTGGTGGAGGGGTCGGAGCGGATCGGCACGGTCCTTCGGACGCGGGCGGGCGTGCGGCCGGTGTACGTGTCGGTAGGCCACCTGATAGACCTGGCGAGCGCCGAGCGGTGGGTGCTGGCGGCCGCGCCGCGGTTCAGGCTGCCCGAACCTGCGCGGCTGGCCCACAGGCTCGTAACACAATTCAGGCGGGAGTTCTCATGAGCGCGTGCCTGGTGAAGCGCGTCGCTTCTCGCTGGTCACTTGCCACTTGTAACGGCTGCCATTTGCCACTTGCTACTGGCCACTTGTAACGGCAACAACAACCGCAAGTCGTTGGTAACAAGTGGCAAGTGGCCAGTGACAAGTGGCAGCCGTTAAGTGGCAAGTCACGAAAGGGGCCGACCGTCCGTGGCGATCCTGCGGCGCCTGAAGGCGTTCTGGGGCAGGCGAGCCGGTCCGGCCGCCGTCTTTTTCGACGTCGGCGGCACGCTGGTCTCGACCGACCTGACGCACGTGGACCTGCTGCACCAGGCGCTCCAGGTCATCGGGTACACGCTGGACCGGGAGGAAGTGCGGTCGGCGAACGACGTAGCGCGGCGGGCGGTGGCTCGCCGCCGCCGCCGCCTGGCCGCTCGCATGGACACCGGCCAGGCCAGCCGCATGTGGCTCGAACACCTGGCCGGCGCCCTGGACCTTGACCTGCCGGCCCAGGACCTGGAACAGGAACTCTCGCTGGCCATCCGCCGCATCGAGGCGTCCGGCCCGGAGGAGGTGGACCCCGACGCCCACGGGGTGCTCATAACGCTGCTTGACCGCGGCCTGCGGCTGGGCGTCATCAGCAACTGGTCGGCCGACCTGCCGGAGTACCTGGAGAAGCGCGGCCTGGCCAGGTACTTCGAGACGATTGTGGCGAGCGAATCGGCCGGGTCGGCCAAGCCGCACCGCGAGATATTCCTGAAGGGCCTGGCCGCCGTGGGCTGCTCGCCGAGCGAAGCCGTCCACGTGGGCGACGATTACTGGGCCGACATCGTCGGCGCACGCGACATAGGCATGAACGCGGTGCTTCTTGACCGCCAGCGCGAAAACCCGCACGCCGACTGCCCCACCATCACCCGCCTGCGGGACCTGCCGGACCTGCTGTAGCCGCTCCCGCGGGCTGCGGCGGCGCGCAGAACACTTGACAGCCGCGGGGCATTTCGCTTTACATATGGCCCCCGCAAGTGCGGATCAACGGCTGTCATTTGCCACTTGCCACTTGTTGTTGCCGTCGCAAGTGACGAGTGGGATCAAAGGAGGCTCGAACGTGGCCGCAATGATTGAAGTCAAGGACCTGACGAAGTGGTACGGACGCACGCTGGCCCTCGACCGGGCGACGTTCGCCGTCCAGGAGGGCCAGATCGTGGGCTTCCTGGGCCCGAACGGCGCGGGCAAGACCACGGCGCTGCGCATCCTGACAGGGTACCTGCCGGCCACGAGCGGCGAGGCCCGCGTCGCCGGCCGCGACGTGCTCATGGAGAGCCTGGCCGTCCGGGCCGGCATCGGCTACATGCCCGAGAACGTGCCGCTGTACATGGAGATGCGGGTGCAGGAGTACCTGCGGTTCCGCGCGGGGCTGAAGGGCGTGCCCGCGAAGAACCGCGCGGCGGCCGTCGAGCGCGTGGTCGAGCGGTGCTGGCTGAAGGACATGCGGCGGCGGCTCATCGGCCAACTCTCCAAGGGGTTCCGCCAGCGCGTGGGCCTGGCCGAAGCACTCGTGGCCGACCCGAAGGTGCTCATCCTGGACGAGCCGACGATCGGCCTTGACCCGGCGCAGATACAGGAGACGCGGCGGCTGATCCGCCAACTCGGCGAGAAGCACACGATCCTGCTCTCCAGCCACATCCTGCCCGAGGTCGAGCGGACGTGCTCGCACCTGGTGATCATCGCGAGCGGCAGGATCGCCGCCACGGGCAGCCTGGAGGAACTCAAGAAGGGCCTCACGCAAGGCCAGCGGGTCATCCTGGAGGTGGCCCCCGGAAAAACCGGCGACGGCCCGGCCGAGATGGCCCGCGCCCTGGGCCAGGCCGCCGGCGCAGCCGATGTCGCCCGCGAAGATGCCGGCGACGGGTGGACGCGCCTGCGCGTAAGCCCGGCGCCGGGGGCCGACCCGCGCGCAGCCCTGTACGCGGCGGTGGCCGGACGAGGGTGGCTCCTGCGCGAGATGCACACCACCGCCCCCACGCTGGAGGAACTCTACGTGCAGATTACGGCCGGCGACCAGGCCGTCCCGGCCGCACGCAGCACGGCGGCGTAAATGGGATTTCGGGCATGGTTCAAACAAGCCCCACGCACCGCGTGGGGATGGATGGTGCGGGCCGATCATCCCCCGGCGGTGCCGGGGGCTTTGAACCATGCCGGATTTCGGATTGCGGATTTCGGATTGAAGGCCGAAGCGGCGGCGCGCTTTGCCGGCGCGCCGCTCAATCCGAAATCCGAACTCCGAACTTACAGGGAGCTCTGCGATGGAGAAGATCCTGCTTCTGACGCGCCGGGAACTCAGCGCCTACTTCGTCTCGCCGATTGCGTACGTGGCGATGGCGCTGTTTCTGCTGCTGGCCGGGGTGTTCTTCGCGTTTCCGTGGTTCGGGGCGTTCCGGCCCGGCCAGCCCGCCCAGATGCAGTACGTCTTCAGCGTCATGACGTTTGTGCTGATGCTGGTTGTGCCGGCGCTCACGATGCGCAGCCTGGCGGAGGAGCGCGGCAGCGGCACGATCGAGACGCTGCTGACGGCCCCCGTGACCGACCTGGAGGTGGTCCTGGCGAAGTTCCTCGGCTGCTGGCTCTTCTACCTGGGGATGCTCGCGCCGACGCTCCTGTACGCGGTGGCCCTGGCCGTCTTCGGCAACCCCGACTTCGGGCCGATCGTGGGCGGGTACGTGGGCCTCGCGCTTCTGGGGGCGATGTACGTGGCGGTGGGGGTGCTGGCCTCGTCGCTTACGCGTGCGCAGGTCATCGCGTTCGTGGTGGCGTTCTTCCCCCTGCTGGTGCTGTGGGTGCTCGGGCCGATAGGCGGGTCGCTGCCGTCGCCGTGGCGGACCATCCTCAGAGAGGCCGGCACGCTGGCGCATTACGAGGACTTCAACCGCGGCGTCATCGCCGCCGTCCACGTGGCGTACTTCGTCACT
The DNA here is from genome assembly GCA_016872895.1 of Planctomycetota bacterium. Classification (GTDB taxonomy): domain Bacteria; phylum Planctomycetota; class Phycisphaerae; order FEN-1346; family FEN-1346; genus VGYT01. The sequence goes on along the minus strand of VGYT01000004.1, from coordinate 39,328 downwards.
GTAACCGTGTACGCCCTGTTCCTGACCGTTAAGGTCCTGGAGAGCCGCAGATGGCGATAGAGAATCGTTCAGGAGCCGCGAAGGGCGGCGAGGAGGCCGCACGCCGCACGAACGACCATGCTTTCCCAACGGCGCGAAAGCATGGCGCCCCCGGAAACGGCGGCGGCACCGAGCCCGGCATGACGCAGCGCCGCCGATGGCTCGTCTTCGGCTCGAACGTGGCCGTGGCAATCCTGCTGGCAACGGTCCTGGCCGTGGCGGCCGTGTGGCTGTCGGAGACGCTCCTGCGGGGCCGCTGGCGGACCGACCTGACGGTGGGCGGCCGATTCAGCCTCTCCCCGCGCACGCGGGCGATGCTGGGGGACCTCAAGCAGGACGTCACCATCACGAACCTGTACGCCTACGCGCCCGAGATTCCCGAATCGGTTGACCAGTGGCAGCGCGTGCAGGACCTCCTGTCGGAGTACGCCGCCGTCAACCCGTCGCACATCACGGCCGAGTCTGTCAACCCCGCCGTGGACGTCGGCGGCACGGAGCAACTCATCGACCGCCTGCGCAAACGCTACGCCAAGGAACTCGAAAAGCCCAAGGCCCTCATCGACGAGTACGACCAGTTGAACAAGGACCTGTCAGCACTCCTGAAGAACGAGGCCAAGCGCCTCGACGCCGCCGCCGACGCCTGGAAAGACGGACCGCCCGACGCCCTCAGCGGCCTGCACCTGGTGAGCCAGAAGTGGCGGCAAATGGAACTCGTGGGCGAGTTCCAGGCAGCGGGCATCCAGGCCATGGTCGAGCAGCCCCTGCCGCCCTACACCACCGCCGTCAACCGCGCCAAGGAGCACCTGAAGAACGTGAGCGACACGTTCGCCGCCGTCCCGGACTTCTTCGGCCGCATCATGACCCTCAAGGGCGCGGGCGCCCCGGACGAGGTGAAGGCCGTCCTGGCGGGCGCCAAGGACACCTACGAGCCGATGCGCAAGCGCATCGAGGACTTCGACAAGAAGGCCGCCGACATCAAGGAACTTGAACTCGACACCGTCCGCCGCGAAATCAACGAGGGCCAGTCCGTCCTCATCGAGGCCCCCGACAAGGTCAAGGTCGTCTCCTACGACGACATCTGGGTCCACAACCCGGACGCCGATGAGAAGAACCCCGATGCCCCCCGGAACCTGTTCGCGGGCGAGTCGGCCATCTCCAGCGCCCTTTTGAGCCTCGTAGCCCCCGAGAAGCCCGCCATCCTCTTTGTTACCTGCGGCGCACCGGCCACGATGCCCTCCTTCGGCGGGCCGTTCGGCGGAGGCGGAGGCGGGGCCTACGCACGCATCGCCGAACGCCTGCGCAAGAGCAACTTCATCGTCGAAGACTGGGACGTCCTGCGGAGCCCCGAGATGCCCAAGCCGGAGCACATGACCAGGGCCATCCTGGTCTTCATCCCGCCGGCGCCGCCGAACCCGCAGATGCCCATGCCGCCGCCGACGCCTGAGTCGTATAAGCCCGCCATCGACGCCGTCAAGGACGGCGCCCCGGCCGTCCTCCTGGCCGAACCCGCCACCATGTTCGGCGGGGGAACCCCCTACACCGAACTGTTCGACCTGTTCGGCGTGACGGCCAAGACAAACGCCGTGGCCGTCCACCGGCAGGTGGTCGACGCCCAGGGCACCGAGCGGGCCGTGCCGCAGATCGAGATCACACGCTACGCCGACCACGCCATGACCCGCACCTTGAACGGCCTGCCGACGATGTTCCTGACGCCCTGCCCGGTTCTGGTCAACAAGACCCTGCCGGAGGGCGTGACGGCGGAGGCGGTCGTCACCCTGCCCGCCGGGCCGGACTACTGGGCCGATACCAACACCTTCGAGGCCACGCGCGGCGACGCCAAGCGAGACGAGGCCGACGATATCATCCCCACCGCCGAAACCGAAGTCCCCCTGGCCGTCGCGTGCACCCGCAAAATCTCGGAGCCGCGACCGCCAGGGAGCGGTGTTGTCGGCAAGGACGCCGAGCAGAAGGCCGTCCTCTTCGGCGACGCCCAGTGGGCCGAGGACCGCGTCGCCTTCTACACCCAGTCCTACCTTCGTGGCGATACCCTGGAGATGCGGCTCCTGTTCCCGGGCAACGCGGAACTCCTCGTCAACAGCATCCTCTGGGTCTCCGGCACGGAACACCTCATCACCGTCAGCCCCGAGGCACTGAAGGCCCGCCGCATCGGCGACCCCGGTGCGTGGACGGTCCCCATCCAGGTGCTGCTGATGGCGGGCATCCCGGCGGCGGTGCTGGCCGCCGGTATCATCGTTTACGCCGTGCGCAGGAGGTACAACTGATGAAGTACACTACCACCTTGGTTCTGGCGATCATCCTCCTGGCGGTCGCCGTGCTCATCTACGTGTTTCGCGACCAACTTACAGGTGAAAAACCGGCCAGGCCGCCCGAAAGGCCGGGCGAGACGCTGCCGCTCCTGGCGGACGTCAAGATGGACGACCTGGCCTCGGCCACGCTCGAAGAGCCCGCCGCCGAAGGCAAGTTCAAGACACGCCTGGCCCTGAAGAAGGCGGAAGGCAAGTGGCGCCTGGCGGAGCCGGTGGACTCGCCCGCCGACGACTACGAAGTGGGCCGCCTCCTGCGCGCCGCCGTCGAAGGCAAGTACCGCCAGACGGTCGAGCCGGGCAAGAAGGGGCAGCCCACCCTCGCATCGCTGGGCCTTGAGCCGCCCGCATACCGCCTGCTCCTCGTGACGGCGGCCAAGGGCAAGGAAGCCGCACGCACCGTCACCGTGAGCGTCGGCCGCCGCAGCGCCCTGGGCGAGGGCCTTTACGTCCGCGTCGATGACCAGCCCAAGGCGGCCGTCCTGGACAAGGCGGACCTGCTGGAGCGTGCCCGCGAAAAGGTCAACACCTACCGCAGCCGCGACATCATCAGCCTGGCCCGCGAGGACGTCTTGCGCGTGGGCCTGGAAGGCGAAAAGGGCAACGTCCAACTCGACCGCTCCGACAAGGACAAGGACCGCTGGGTCATGGCCCAGCCGATGGCCGCCCGCGTGGACCCCGACGCCCTGTCTGCGCTCCTCAGGGCCGCCCTCGGGCCCACCGCCAAGGAGTTCGTCGAAGACGACCCGAAGGACCTCGCCCGCTACGGCCTCGACCGACCCCGACTGACGGTAACCCTGTGGAAACAGGGCCCCGGCCAAAAACCCGAAAAGCCCAAGGAAGAGGGTTCAGAGCCGCGACCGTCAGGGAGCGGTGCCGTGAAGGACGAGAAGAAGCCCGAGGCCAAGACCGACGAAAAGCCAGGTGAAAAACCCGAACCCGTCAAGGCCCTCACCCTGCGCTTCGGCGCGTGGGCCGATATCAAGAACGAAACCGTGTACCTCCTGACCGACGACGGCAAGCACGTCCTGGCGGTGGAAGCCTCGTACTTCAAGGACCTTGACAAGAGCGCCGCCGACGTGCGCGATAAGCACGTCCTGGCCATCGAGACGTCCAAGGCCGTCAAGGTCTCCGTCAAGGTCCCCGCGAAACTGACGGAGAAGGGCGCCGAGGCCGCCTACGAACTCGCAAAGAAAGACGGCAAGTGGAAACTGGCTGCGCCGGACCGGCCGGAGGCCAAGGCCGACTCCGCGGCCGTCGAGGGACTCCTGAAGGAACTCGCCGACCTGAAGGTCCTTTACTTCGCCGAGGGCGAGCACGCCGACGTGGCCAAGGGGTACGCGCCCCAGGGATCCGTACGCATCCAGGTCGAAGGCGAGGCGGCCGAGCAGGGCTTCGACGTCGGCGGCCCGCCCCAGACGCCCTCCCTCCTGAAGAACCTCCGCGAAGACTGGATCGGCCGCGTGAACGAGAAGGGCTTCGCTTACTTGAACAAGGCGTGGCTCGACTACGTCGACAAGCAGGTCTTCTCGCTGGACCCGAAGAAGGTGGCATCCGTGACCGTCCGGACGGCCGACCGCAAGGTCGTCCTGGAGAGGAAAGACGATAAGTGGAAGATGACCGCGCCCGTGGAGGCCGACCCGGCCTCGACCTTCGCCCCGGACTTGCTCGACCAGATCAAGGACCTGAGGTGCGAGAAGTTCGTCGCCGCCGCCGCGGACCTGAAGCCCTACAACCTCCAGGAGCCCGAACTCGTGTGCACGGTCGCCCTGGCGCCCGAAAAGGACGGCGAGAAGCCCGCCGAGAAGGTCCTGGCGCTTTCTCACTACGAGAAGTCGCGTATCGCCGGCCGGGCCGACGCCGGCGACCTGGTGTTCGAGGTCCCGGCGGCCGTCTTTGCGGCGCTGGCGGGCGAGCCGCTCGAAAAAACCGTCACGGACCTCTATTCCGGCGATGTGAAGGATGTTGATGTGTCCGGCGAGAAGGGCAAGGTCCGCCTCCTGCGCATCGACTCAAAGTGGTTCCGCGCCGATCGCCACGGCGCCCCCGGCGACGAAGTTTCCGCCGACGCCGCCAAGGACGTCGCCCAGGCGGCCGCATCCCTCAGCGCCGTCCGCTGGGCCGCCTACGACGCGAAGGACGCCGCCGGCTTCGGCCTCGAGCGGCCCGCCCTCACCGTCAAGGTCGCCACCGACAAGGCCTCCGCCACCCTTCTCATCTCCGGCAAGGAAGTCCCGCCCGAGGTGGCCGCGCTCGTGGACCAGAAACCCGTCCGCTACGCCATGACCGAGGGCGGCAAGCGCATCGCCGTCATCGCGGGCAAGAACGTCGAGACGCTGCTCGCCGCCCAGGCCGCCTTCGAGCCCAAGAAGGAAGAGGAGCCGAAGAAAGACGAGGCGAAGAAGGACGACGCAGCCAAGGAAGAGCCGAAGCCGGAGGCCGACAAGGCCAAGTAAGATACAAGTAACGGCTGCCACTTGTCACTTGTGACTGGCCACTTGCAACGGCGATAACAACCCGCAAGTCGTTGGTAACAAATGACAGGTGGAAGTGGCAAGTGGCGGCCGTAATCGGATTCACGGCGAGCGCCCCCTGCGTAAAATTCCCCATAGTTGGGGATTTTTCCGCAGGATTACCATCCGGTCAGGGCGCCCCACGGATGCGAAATCCTGGCATTTCGGGCGGAATTCGCCCTTTCCTGGTTTTGGCTTGACTGGCACGCTACTTGCACTTATACTTGTAGTGAGTGGCAAGGCTATGCCATGCGGGACGGTCCCGCATGATTCACACAGTGGCCGAATGTCCCCCCGTTCGGCCACTGCTTTTTTTGCGCCGAATCAGCCCCCGCCCCGCAGTTCCCAGCGGCCGCCTTCCTCCACCAGGTAACTCTCGCCCTCGGCCCAGTCGGCCAGGGTAATGAAGAGGGCCTGGCGGCCGTCAACGCAGAGGGCCTGCTGGGCGGCGTCGTGGAAATGGCCGCTGATGATGACGTCGGCCCCCTGGCGGAACTTCGCTTCGACAATGGCAGGGCAGGGCCGGCACTCGCGCACCGGTTTGCGGGTGGAGAGCCAGCGGTAGAACTCGGCCATCGCCCGCGCCACGCACACCGGCAGCCGCACGAACACGCGCTCGAAACCCGCCGACCGGATGAACTCCTGGATGCGGAAGCCCCGGTCCGTCCGCCCCTCCAGGTACTCGCCGTGGCACAGGTACACGCGCTTGCCGCCGCTGGACAGGCAGTGCTCGGTCCGCCCGGGAACCACCCGGACGCCCGTGGCCTCCTGGAACCCGCGGCTCATGTAGAAGTCGCGGTTGCCGATGAGGAAGAAGATCGGCCGCTCGCGGGCCAGGCGCGAGAGGGCCTCCAGCGCCCCGCGGTAGTCCGGCATCCTCAGGTGCTTCGGGCCGATCCAGTAGTCGAAGAGGTCGCCCAGGATGTAAATCTCATCGGCCCTGGGCCCCTCGCGCGCCAGGAATCGCAGGAACCGCTCCGTCCGCGCCGTCTCGCGCGGGCTGAGGTGCACATCGCAGAAAAAAAGACGCCGCATGGCGCATCCTCAAGCACAAAAGACAAGGAGAATGTTGAATGTGAAATATTGAATATTCAATATTCAGTATTCAATATTTAATATTCTCCTTGTCTTTCTCGCGCTGGCGCTGCTCGCGCACAAGGTTCACGAGTTCCCGAAACGGCGCCGTCAGGCTCGAAAGGGTCCGCATCTGGACCTGCGGCTCGGCCAGCGTGCCGCTCACCAGGACGAGCGCCAGTTCGTGCCGGATGCCCTCCCCCAGTTCCGACAGGGCCGGGATGAGCGGGTCGTCGTTGTGCTTGCCCGTCAGGAAGGTCATCTCGATGCGGCCGTCGGGTTCCAGGACGCCCGCGCCGTAGAGGCTGACGGCGGGGCCTTCCAGGCGGATGTCGCCCAGGTACAGCCGCCCGCCGCGAAGGAAGTACAGCACCCGCCCTTTCTGGAACGCCGTCCGGTCGGCCGGGGCAAGGCGCAGCACGTTCAGCACGCGCACCAGCGGCGGCAGTTCGTAGAGGCGCGCGTCGGCCACGTCGGCATATCCGGAGGCCGCGACTTCCTGGGCTTCGGCCCCCTTGGCCCACATGCCCAGCGTTGCCCGCATCCGCCCGCCCGAGAGGTTATGCTCCAGGCGGAATCCCTCGCGAAGGAGGCGCTCGAAGTCCACGTCCACGGCCGTCGCGTACATGGTATAACGCGTGGAGGGTTCCAGGCGAATGGTGGCGAAGCCCTCGACGCGGCCGCCGTAGAACTCCCCCTCGATGCCCTTCAGGGCGACGGTCGAACTGTCGGCCGCCTTCTCCACCAGCAGGCGCGCCAGCGAGATGTCTTTGTCGGCGATCTTGCCCTGCTGGATGCGCAGGCTGCCCTGGAGGGCCACGCGGCCGTTCTCAGCCTGCCAGCGGCCGTCGAGTTGGGCCGTGCCCACCAGGCCGGCCACCCGCACGCCCGGCGTCGCGCCGACTTCATCGAGGATGGCGCCGCCCGACCACGACGCCTCGGCCCCCTGCGGCCCGGCCGAGCGGTACGAGAGGCGCGTGACGTTCACGTCCACGCGCCCCGTCGGGCGGATGGCGTCGAACGCCTTCCGGAACGGCCCCGGCAGCGCGTCGCGCAAGGGCCCCCCCTCCAGCCGCAGGCCCTTCGTGCGGATCGCCAGGTCCAGGTCGGGCCCCTGCGGCCCGTATGCGATGCGGCCGTCCAGGCCGAACTCGGCCATCCCGGTGCGGGCCTTCAGGTCGTGCAGCCGCACCTCGCCCCCCTCGAACTCCAACTGCCCCGACACGTGCTCCAGCGGATACGGAAACACGTCCAGGCGGGCCTGCGCATCGCGGGCGGTGACAAGCACGTGGTGGCGGACGACCTCGTCGGGGCCGAGCGCCTTGCGGAGGTGCGCCAGCACGTCCACCCGGCCGCGAGGCGCCAGGCGGCTCCACACCGCCCGCATCTCCGGCCCCAGGGCCCCGCGCAGCGGCTCGCCGAGTTCGACGTCGGCGCCCTGGAGCACCAGGTCCATCGCGTAGTCATCGGGCCGCTGCTCTATCCAGCCGCGAGCCTCGATGCGAGCGCCGCTGTTGTAACCCACGAGCGAGTCGATGCGGCAGATGCCCTTCGCCAGCCGCAGGCGCCCCGTCAACTGCTCCGCCTGGAAAGGGAACGGCTCGTAAATCATGCGTGCGCCGCGCAGGCGGATGTCCAGGTCGTATTCCAGCCGCCCCTGCGTGTCGGGGCCGGCCGTCACTGTGCCCTCGATGTCGGCCAGGCCCGTCAGGTGGAACGTCCGCAGGACCTGGCGGTCGCGCTCGGGCAGCGCCTCCAGGAGGTCGTCGTCAAGCGGCACGTCCTGCCCGGCCACCTTGAGGTTCACTTCGGGGAACTCCTGGTCGGCGGCGGGCCAGCGGACCTCGCCCGAGAGAACGATGCGGGCCTGGCCGTGCCGGCCGCGCACCTCCAGGAGTTCCGCCCGGTCGGGCCAGATGTTCACCTCGCCCGTGGCCTCGGTCACCAGGTACGGGAATCCCTGCGGCTTGAAGCGGCCGTCGCGCAGGGTCATGTGTACGGCGACCTCGGGCGGTGCGCCCTTCTGCGGCGGGCGATAAACGGCGATCTCGGCGTCGGCCGTGCCGCCGGGCGAGTACAGGTCGTACATCCGCCGGTGCGCGGGGGCCAGCGCCGCACGCAGGTCCTCGTCGAGCGCCAGGTTCTGCGCGCTGATGCGCACCTCGGTCTCGGCGAGCGGCCCGGGGTTCTTCGTCCAGCCCTCCAGGCGGACGACGGCCTGCCCGTGCCGCCCCACGAGGTCCTCCGTCTCGAAGCGCTCCGGCCCGAAGCGCACCGTCCCCCGCAGATGGTCCAGCCGGTAGGGGAACGCCTGGTAGGTCATCTCGACGTCGCGGCAGGAGGCGACGCCGGTAACCTGGAGCGGCGCGTCGGGGGCCTCGCGGCGGACGCGCATGGCCGCGTCAAACTGGCCGCGCGGATGGTAGGTCTGATAAACGGCTTCCGTCTCGGGCGCCAGGCCGACGAGCGACTCGCGCTCGCGCTGGAAGTCCACGTGGTCGGCCTCGACCGCCAGGTCCATCGCCAGGCGCTCCTGGTCGAAGCCGCCAACCTCGCCGTCGATACGCACCTGAGTGCCGTTGACCAGGCCCTGGACGCCCGTCAGCGCCAGCCGCCTGGCCGAGAACGCGCAGATCCCCGTGAGGTTCTCGAACCGATACGTAACGCCCTTATATTGATGCGAGAAACTGACGCCCGTCAGGTCGGCCCCCAGACGGAATCCCTCCTTCTCGTCGAAGAGGACCTTGACGTTGACGGAGTTGCCCGGCCCGGTGAGTTCGAAGCGGTCCCAGATGCGCTGTGCCTCCCTGGGCAGGCTGCGGTAGAGTTCCTCCGTCAGGGCCACGTTCGAGGCCCGGCCCTCGAACCGCAGCGCCCCCGTCCGCGCGTCGATGAGGCCCGACGAAACCGCCAGGTGCACCGCCTGGCTCTTCACGTCGGTCTGGAAGCGGAACGTGTCCGGGTCCGTCTCGCTCGGCAGCAGGAGCCCCGAGACGACCATCTGGTGGGCGTAAACCGTCTCGCCGGCGATGCGCCGCTCGATGCGCAGGCTGCCTTCTTCCAGGGCGACCACCGGCCGGGCCTTCAGGCCCGCGGCCAGCGGCCGCGTGCGCGCCAGGGCCTGGAAGTTCCACCGCTCCTCGTCCCACAGAATAAGGTTCATCTGCGGGCGGTGCACCACGATCTCCGTCACCCGGGGCGCAAGGAGCAGGAGCGACAGCGTCGTCACGCGCAGGTCCACCCGCTTGGCCGCAAGCAACGGCTCGCGGAACGGCGGCGGCGGAATGATCCGCAGGTCCTCCAGCACCAGGCCCTCGCCCCAGGTGAACGACGCGCGGCCGATGCGCACGTCGGTGCCCAGGAGGTCTTCCAGGTATGCCTCGGAGAACGCCTCGACGCGGGCGTCGCTGGTTACGTAGAAGTATCCTCCCGCCAGGCCGGCCGCCGCCACGAGCAGCGCCGCCAGGACGATGCGGCGGCGCCGATGGCTTGCCGCGCGGGCCTGGCGGCGGTCCTCGTCCACCGGGTGGGCCCAGTGCGCGGGGCGCTCGCGCCGCTGCTTCTCGCCGTTCGGCGCCGATTCAGTCACTCGTGCAGGCTCCTGACCGAAACGTGGAGGCCGGCATAACCGCATCTTGCGCGGCGGCTCTCCGTACCCGCCGCGCAAAGGCGCTTTGCCGCGTCTGGCGCGGCGGCTCTCCGCACCCGCCGCGCGGCTCGGTGCGTGCAAGCACGCACCCTACCGTCTGGCGCGGTGGGTGCGGAGACCCACCGCGCGGCTATCTGCCCGCACCTGGCGCGGCTTTCTCGCCTGGCCGGGCGACGGCGGCCGCGAGGCCCACGCCGCCGAGGACCGCCAGGACCGGCCCCACGGGCAGGCGGTCCTCTACGCCGCCCGCCAGGACGGCCGCCGCCGCCGTAGCCACGAGCGGCAGCGCCAGCAGCCACGCCAGTTCCGCCGGCCGCCGCCGCAGCGCCCAAACTCCGCCCAGCGCCAGCACCGCCGTCGGAAGCAGGCTCGTGTATCCGGCCACGGGCGGCAGCGGCAAACTGCGGTGCTCCGGCGCAGGCCAGGGACTCCAGATGGCCGCCGCACGCCGGGCGACCACGCCGAGCCACCGCGCGGGGTCAGCGCCTATCCTCCGCAGGGCCGACCGAAGGCATGCGCCGTCGCGCGCGGCTTCGCTGAGGCCGCGCGCGGAACCCCGCCAGGACGGAGGGCGGGCCGCTTCCGCGGCGGGCTCGGTCCGGCCGGCGGGGTCGGATAGCGCAGCGGACTCGGAACGCCCGGCGGGATCAAGGCCGGGATCTGCGGCCCCGTCGGCGCCCTCCAGCAGGCGAGCGCCGACGTCCGTTGTCAGCACGGGCGACCCCAGCACGACCGCGTTCCGCACGAGCCACGGCGCAAGCACCAGGGCCATCACCGCCAGTCCCGCCGCCCACCCGACCAGGTAGCGCCGCCGCCCGGGCGCAACGAGCGCCGCCAAGCCCAGGACCGGCGCAAGGCCCGCCATGCGCCAGTCGAGGTACGCCGCGGCCGCCAGCGCGAGGCCGGCCAGCGCCGCCCAGGGCCACGCGCGGCCGCCCTGGCGCGAAACCTCCAGGAACTCCAGGCCCGCCCCGGTCGCCGCCAGGAGCATGAACCCCAGCGGCACGACCGGCAGGACCACCGCGCACGCATACACCTGGTACGGGTCAAACGTGAGCAGTGCCGCGGCCGCGGCGGCGGCCCAGGCGCAGGCCGGACCGACAAGCGTCTCGGCGGCGCCCTTCCGCCTTGCCGCCAGGCGCCACGCCAGGTACGCCGCCAGGCCCATCGCGGCCGCGCCGAACAGCGACTGCACTATCGCCAGCAGCCGCACGCCGCGCTCCGACAGCCGCTCGCACGCCGCCACAAGGAGCGGGTAGCCCGGCATACGGGCGGCCAGGCGGGGCTGGGCGTGAGCGGGCCCGGGCGATTCCGCGCCGCCGTCGCGACCTGCGGCGGCCGACTCGTCGGCCAGCAGGTCGGCGGGCATCGCCAGCCCGTCCCCCGCAGCCAGCGACCGCCCGAGTTTCAGGTACGCCCACGCCTCGGGCGCCCACGCCGCACGCTCCTCCGGCATCGCCAGCGCCAGGCCCAGCCGGGCCACAAGACCCACGGCCACAAGGGCCACCAGGAGCAGCCTCGCCCGCCGCGCGGCCGACGCGGCGTTCCGCGCAGCCGGACGGTCGCGGCTCGGCTCACCACCGCTGGGCCCGTGCCCCTCCATGATGACGGCGCATCGTATCGGCAACGGCGCGCGAAATCAAGGACGACGGCCGCCCAGGCGCACGGGTCCACTGACACAGGCAAACCAAATTGCCCCACGCCACGGCACCGCTCCCTCACGGTCGCGGCTCTGATTCCTTCAATACCTGGCGCATCGCAGCGGGACCCCGGAGAATGTTGAATCTACCGGCCCCGAACGCTTAAACTGGCGGGCCGGAAACCGGCGATGCGGCGTTCCACGCACTTCGGGCAAGGCAGAGGACCTTCTATGAGCAACCCGACATACTTACGCAGAAGAGACGTGCTTCGCGCGGCTGCGGCCGGGGCTGTGTGGGCGGCCCTGGCGCCGCGGCTCGTGTGGGCGGGCGAAGCCGCCGCGAAAGGCCGCCGCCCGAACATCCTCCTCATCGTCTCCGACGAGCACAACGCCTCCGTCACCGGCTGCTACGGCAACACCACCGTGCGCACACCGAACCTGGACGGGCTGGCAGCGCGCGGCGTAACGTTCGACGCGGCGTACACGAACTCGCCGCTGTGCGTGCCCGCGCGGATGGCGATTACCAGCGGCAAGTATATCAGCCGCGTCGGCGGCTGGAACAACGACTGCCGCCTCCCCAGCGACGACTTCCCCAGCCTGCCGCGCATTATGAACGCCGCCGGCTACGAGCCGTACCTGTGCGGCAAGATGCACTACGACGCCCGCCACCGCTACGGCTTTACGGAGATCGGCGGCAACATGAACAACGGCCGCATGACCGGCCGCACCGGCCGGCGTGCGGCCGACGACACGCGCGTCAACGCCGGCGCTCGCGACTCGCGATTCGCCGACTTCCACGCCGGCGAGGGCGGCAGCATAAAGCACGACCTCAAGGTGACCGCCGGCGTGCTGGATTTCCTGTCGAAGCGCGGCCGCAACGAGAAACCCTTCTTCCTTCTGGCGGGCTACCTTACGCCGCACTTCCCTCTGACCGTGCCGGAGGAATACTGGAACCCGTACAAGGGCAGGATTCCCATGCCGGAACTGCCGCCGGGGCACGTGGACTCGCAGCCCCTTAACTACCACCACCTGCGCCGCGGGTTCGGCGTCGTCGAGACGGACCCGAGCCTGGTGCGCATCGGGAGGGAACTCTACTACGGCCTGACGACGTGGCTCGACAACCAGTTGGGGCTGGTGCTGAAGGCCCTCAAGGACTCGGCCCTGGATGAAAACACCGTTGTTATCTACACAACCGACCACGGCGAGAATACGGGCGAGCATCACCTGTGGTGGAAGAATTGCATGTACGACACGGCGGCCCGCGTGCCCCTCATCGCCAGTTGGCCGGAGCGGTGGAAGGGCGGCCAGCGCCGCGCCGCCGCGTGCGCACACGTGGACCTCGTGCGCACCGTTGCCGAACTCGGCGGCGCCGCCGTCCCCGCCGACTGGAACGGCACGAGCCTCTGCGCCTGGCTGGACGACCCGAAGGCGGCCTGGAAGGACCTGGCCGTAAGCCAATACTACGCCCACAACATCGCCTCGGGGTACGCGATGATACGTCGCGGACAATACAAATATGTCTATCACACGCCGCCCGACGAGCAGCACCCGGCCCAGCGGGAACTGTACGACCTTGCGGCCGACCCGAAGGAGTTCACGAACCTGGCCGCGCGGCCGGAGCACAAGGCGCGGATTGATGAACTGCACGCGGCGCTTCTGAAGGAACTCGGCGAACACCCCGACGAAACGGAACTCCGCTGCCGCCGCGAAGGGGCGAAGGGCTACGGCGACGCCGCCGACGCCGCCCCTGCCGGCGGAGGCGGCGGCAAGGCGGGCAAACGCAAGGCAGCCGCGCAGAAGGCGTGAGGCCGACCGTCCCCTGGCGTGCGCCGCGCGGCGGCCGGTTGACTTGTCGGCGGCGGGCGTGCTATAAGCACAGGAGGCTCCCTTCCGAAGGCGCGTCTGTACCCATGACGGACGAGGAGAGAATCCGGCTGTGGGTCGAGACGTGGCGCCGCGCTGCGCCGGAACTTGAGCGCATCCGCGCCGCGGAGTTGCGCGCCTGGCAGTACGACCCGGTAATCGTGGACGCGCTTTTCGAGATCGGCTGCCTGTTCGCCTTGCCGCGCACGACCAGCGGCCTGGTGGAACAGCAACGCTTGTTCCGGAAACTGGCCGCCCAGGATGCGTAGAGCCTTCCGCCCGGTCTCACTCCGCAATCCGCATTCCGCACTCCGCACTACTCGTCGTGCCCCGGCACGATGACCTGGCACTCGGGCAGCGCGCGCAGGAACACGCGGCCGTAGGACTTGCGCAGGATGCGCGAGTCAAGGACGACGACCATGCCGGTGTCTTCCTTGGAGCGGATGAGGCGGCCGAAGCCCTGCTTGAACTTAAGGACCGCCTCGGGCAACTGGTAATCGTTGAACGGGCTGCCGCCGGCGGCCTTGACGGCCTCGATGCGGGCCTGCACCAGGGGCCGGTCGGGCACGGCGAACGGCAGGCGCGTGATGATGACGTTGGAGAGGGCCTCGCCGGGCACGTCCACGCCCTGCCAGAACGTGTCGGCCCCCAGCAGGACGGCGCGGCGCTCGCGGCGGAAGATTTCGAGCATGCGGCCTCGCGGCAGGCCCTCGCCCTGCACCAGCAGGCGCCACCGGCGCTGCTCGACGTACGGCCGCAGGGCCTCGGCCGCACGCCGGAGCATATCGTAGGATGTAAATAGCACGAAGGCCCGGCCCTCCGAGAGGTCAAGGTACCGCCGCACGGCCGCCACGGCCGCGTCGAAGTACGCCGGGTCGGAAGGCTCCGGCAGGTCGGCCTCCAGGTACAGTCGCACCTGGCGGCGGAAATCGAAGGGCGATCCGACGCGCAGGGCCCCCGCCTGGGCCAGGCCCAGCCGCTCGCGCACGTAGGCGAACTCGTCGTTCGGGGCCACCGACAGGGTGGCGCTCGCCAGGACAGCCGACGCCACGCGCCGCCAGAGGAGCGCATCGAGCATCGGCCCCACGTGGACGGGCGAGGCGCGAAGGAAAAGCCGCGGACGGCCCGAGCCGCCGCTGTGAAGCGGCGGGTGACTCCGCGCGCCGCACCTGCCCGCGGGCTGGCACCCGCGGCTCGATGATTCGCGCGCCGCGCCCGCGGCCGCATCCTCGTCGCTCATGTCGCCGCGCGGGGCGCCGCGGCGTCCGCGCGCGGCCTCGGCCCAGTAAACCGCGGCCGGCCCCTCGCCGCCGCCGTACGACTGCGCAAGAAACGTCTGGAGCGTGTCGGCGAGGCCCTCGGCACGGTCGGCGGCGGCGGCCAGTTCCTCCCGCTCGTCCTCCGCTGCACAAACGCGTGCCAGGCTGCGCAGTTCCTTCGCCAGCCGGCCGAGCGCCGGCGACAGCGGGTCGGGCACGATGTTCGGCCCCGGAATGCGTGCCGCGTCGCCGCCGTGCGATGCAAGCCAGTCGGCCAGGCGGGCGAAGAGTTCCTCCGCAGCGCGCGCGGCATCGTCGCAGGCCCGCTGGGCGGCCTCGGCGCCGCGCGGCAGCGCCGCCAGCAGGCCCTTATGCCGCTTCGGCCGCCACACCGACGAGAGGAGGTACTCCACCTGCCCGGACGACACGGAGATGCCCAGTTGGTCGCACGCCACGTTCTCGATGTTGTGGGCCTCGTCGAAGACGACCAGGTTATGCTCGGGCAGGACGCCCCCTGCCCCGGCCGCACGTACGGCCAGGTCCGAGAAGAACAGCGCATGGTTCGTCACGAGGATCTGGGCGCGGAACACGCGGCGTCGGGCCCGCTGGAGGAAGCACTTCTCGTGGTGGGGGCACTGACGCCCGCCGCAGTGGCCGCTCTCGGCGCACACGCGGTCCCAGACGCGCCAGTCGGGGGCGGGCGAGAGGTCCGAGAGGCTGCCGTCGCGCGTCTTCATGGCCCACTGGCCGATGCGCGCCAGTTCCCGCCGCGCGGCATCGGCCTCGAAGAGCGTGGCGGACCGCGCGAGCGCCCCCGCCAGCCGCCTCACGCACAGGTAGTTGGAGCGGCCCTTGACGAGGACGGCCATGAACTCGGCGCCGGTGGCCTGCGCAAGCAGGGGCAGGTCTTTCTCTATCAACTGCTCCTGGAGGCTGATGGTGTAGGTCGAGACGACCACGCGCCGGCGCTCGCGCACCGCCTGCTCGATGGCGGGCACGAGGTAAGCGAACGATTTGCCGACGCCCGTGCCGGCCTCGGCCACGAGGTGCTGCGGCGCGGCAAAGGCGCGGGCGATGGCCCGGGCCATCTGTAACTGCTGGGGCCGGTCCTCGTAGCCGGGGAGGGCAGCCGCGACAAGGCCGCCGGGCCCCAGGACCTCGTTGACGAAGTCGGACACGGCCACCTCGGTTCGCCGGTCGCGGCGGGGCCCGCGCGTGTGCCCGCGGCCGAAGTTCTGGCGCGCCTTCGTGTTGTTCAGCCGTCGCCGCTGCGGCGACGGCCGCGGCCGTGCCGGCCGCGGATAACGAAAAACTGCGACTCTGCGCCCTCTACTTCTTCGGGGCGGGCGCGATGGTTCCTTCCGTCGGGCTGGAGGGCGCGGCCACCTGGCGCCGGGGGATGCGGCCGGCCAGGTACGCCAGGCGCCCCGCCTCGACGGCGAGCCTCATCGCGCGGGCCATCAAGACGGGGTCGCGGGCCTTCGCCACGCCGGTATTCAGCAGGACGCCGTCGGCCCCGAGTTCCATGGCGACGGCCGTGTCGCTGGCGGTGCCGACGCCGGCATCGACGATTATAGGCACCTTCGCACGCTCAATAATCAGCCGGATGTTCTGCGGGTTCAGGATGCCCTGCCCCGACCCGATGGGCGACCCGAGGGGCATGACGCTTGTCGCCCCGGCCTCTTCCAGGCGCCTTGCCATGGCCGGGTCGTCGCCCGTGTAGGCCAGCACGCAGAAGCCCTCCTTGACGAGGACCTTGAGGGCCTCCAGCGTGCCGAGCGGCTCCGGCAGGAGCGTGTCGGGGTCCGACAGGACCTCCAGTTTCACCCAGTCCAGACCGAGCGCCTCGCGCGCGAGGCGCGCGGTGCGCACCGCGTCCTCGGCCGTGAAGCACCCCGCCGTGTTCGGCAGGATGGTATATCGCCGCCGGTCGATGTAATCGAGCAGGCTCTCCTTCGACTTGTCGGCCAGGTTCACCCGCCGCACAGCCACCGTGACGACCTGGCAGCCCGAGGCCTCAAGCGCCTGGCGCATCAGGGGAAAGGTGTCGTACTTGCCCGTCCCGACGAACAGGCGGCTGGCAAACGTGTACGGGCCGAGTTTGAGGGCGTCGTTTTCGGGCATCGTATCCTGCCCTCCGGGCTTACCAAGCGCTCGCCTTCGGCCCGCAGCCAGGCATGTGCGCCGCCGACCGGCGCGAGCGCCGTTCAATTCGCAATCGGCAATTCGCAATCGTTTCACCCGCCGCCCACGAGGGTAACGATCTCGACGGCGTCGCCCTCGGCCAGCCTCCGCGCGGCGTGCTGCGACCGGGGCACCAGTTCGCGGTTCACCTCGATCGCCGTGGGCTGGGGCGGCAGGCGCATCGCGGCCACGAGCGCGGCCAGCATGTGGCCGTCAGGCACGTCGCGCGGCTCGCCGTTAACGGTGATGCGCACCGGGGCTGATCCTCGTGCGTTTCGGCCCCATTATAGGCCCACGCCGCGGGCCAATCAAGCCGCCCCCTTTTCGACGTAGCCGGAAAGTAGTGGCGGGTGTTCAAGTAGCGCGGGGGTTATCCGCAGCGCTTTGCTGCGCGGGGCACAAGGCCCGGCGCTGAGGCGCGTGTCCCAGGCCGAGGGGCAGATGCTTCGCACGATTCTGGCAGCCGCGATGGCGATGGTCGTGGCGGTTTGCGCCTGGGCCGCGCCCGCTGCGCCGACGAAGGCCGCATCCGGCCAGCCCGCGAGCAAGGGGGGCGCCCCGCCCGCCAAGCCGGCCCGGCCGCGACCTCTCACGCAGGCAGAAATCCTGGCCAAGCGCATCGCCGGCAACGAGGCCAAACTGCGCACCGAGAAGGACCCTGTTGAGCGCCAGCGCCTTATCGACGACAGCGAAGCCTGCCGCCACGAAATGGGGCCGCGCGACCCCGCCGGGGCACGCAACCATCCGGCTGCCATGTGGCACGACACTGCCATCGACGCCCTCGATGCCGACTACAAGCGGTTTGCCGGGCGGGCAAAGACCGCCCCCGCCGGCGCCGCCGCGGCCTTGGTCATGGAGGCCCGCGCGAACCTGCGGCGGATGGCCCTCACATGCCTGCTTCGCGGCTGGGGATGGGGCGGCACGCTCCCGAAGTACCAGTACG
This sequence comes from Planctomycetota bacterium, assembly GCA_016872895.1. Taxonomy (GTDB): domain Bacteria; phylum Planctomycetota; class Phycisphaerae; order FEN-1346; family FEN-1346; genus VGYT01. The sequence continues at coordinate 21,841 of VGYT01000004.1, read as the reverse complement.
ACGCCTACGGGGCGTACCTGGCCAACAACATGAGTGTAGTGGACGCCTTGTTCGACTCCGTCGCGGCGGCGCTGGCGAAGGAGGCCACGCTGCCCCCTGCTGCGCCCGACCGCGACGCGTTTTTAGCCGCACTTGCCCAAGTCAAGGACGGCTGCGCCAGGATGAACCAGGCGGCCGAGACGTTCTGCGCCCTGGAGATGAAAACGCCCGGCGACCGCCAGACCGTCCTGGCGGCGCTCGGCTCGTTCCACGAGGCGCTTGAGACGGTCGTTGAGGCCGACGGGGTACTCAAAGAACAGGCGGGCAAGGCGCCTCTAGTCCAGGCTGGGGCCGCGGCGGGTGCAGGTCAAGAATCCGCAGCGGGGGGCCCGCCTCAGGCGGGGCAGGAGCAGGCAGCACGGGAGGGTCCGTCGCCGGAGGAAAAGGCTCGCCTGGAGAAGGTCCGCGCCGCCGTGGCCGCGCTGCCCGCCGACGATGCCTGGGCGAAAACGCGCGAGGGCCTGGAGCGACTGGCCGCCGTCGCAGAGCAGGGTCTCCTCGTGCCGCGAATGCGCGCGGGGGCACAGGAACTCCTCCACCACCTCGTCAAGACCGCTGATTTCGCCGAGGGACTCGCCAGGAGCAAGTCGGCATACCCGGAGTACGCGGCGCCGCGCCACACGACCATCGCCGAAGCCTTCGACTACATGGCGAAGAGGGGCTACCGGCAGTGGGCGTACTCGCGACTCAGGCGGATGTACGAGGGCGACCGCGACCGTTTGGCCATCGACGCCAGCCCGCTAAGCCCGCAGGCCGCGAAGGGCCTGTTGCGGGCTGCCTACTACAGCGAGGGGACGTTTACCGGCCCGGACCGCGGCCGTGACTTCAGCGCGTTCTACTACGCGCGCCTTGACCTTATGAGCATCCTCGGCAAACTGCCGCGATGGCCGCCGAAGGACATGTCGGCGACCATCGCGCCGCTTTACAGGAAGTTCTGCGACGTCTTCGTCCAGGCGGCCGAGGCCGCGGGCAAGGCCCCGGCCGAGGACCCGGTGGCCCTGAAGGACGCATTCCAGGCGGCCGCCAAGTTCGGCAAGGACCTGGAGCGCGTCGTCCTGGCGGACCAGGGCATCCGGGCGGTCGAGCAGTTCCTGCCCGCGCGGGCTGCCCCCATGGCCGCCGACTTCATCCGCCGCGCCGAGCCGCTCGCCGGCAACCTGACCGTCGCCGCGAACAACGAGCGGCTGGCGCTCGACCAGTTCCTCCTGCCCTTCCAGGAACTGGCCGACCTGGACATGCCCGGGCCGGCGCACGAGCAGGTGGCCTTGACCCTGACCGGTGGGGCCTACGGACCGGCCCGCGCCATGCTCTCGAAGCAACTCGCCACCGCCCTGGCGGATGCGTCCAAGGGCCGCAGCGCAAACCTCGACGTGGCCCTGGAGGCACGGTACATGTTCAAGGCCCTCCGCCACCGCTGCGTCGGCGAGACCGACGGCCTGGCCAGGGTGGGCGTGGCCAACCTCGATGCATTCTCGATGTCCGAGAAGTCCTACGCCCAGTTCGTCGCCGCCCTCGACGGCCACCTGAAGCGCCTCCTGGCGAAGTACGCCACCCAGCACACGGTCGTCGGCAGCCCACAGTGCTCGTTCCTCTGGAAGTGGGACAGCGTGTACTGCATGGTAGGTGCGGCAGAGCGGCTGACGCTGAAGGCCCGCCATCCGGGGGAGACCGACCTTGAGTTCCTCATGCGCAACCTGGCCCAGGCCGCCGACCCCACGCCGCCCGACACCGCCTGGTTCGGCTGGGCCTGCGGCTACCACGCACTGGAGGCCGCCGTCTGCCTGGCCGCGGGATACGACGGCGCCGCCGGCTACCACCTGGGGGAACTCAAACTCCACCGCGGCGACAACCGCTTCGACCGGGAACTCTCCACCAGCATCTTCGACCCGAAGTAGGCCCCGCATTTTCGTTGACACCGCCCGCGGCGCGTGGGAGCATAATACCGTAGCGCGTGCCCGGCCGCCCGCACTGTGACGCCTTCCATGCCGCCGCACCTTTACTTCGCGCCGACGTTTCATCCGCACGTTCCTCGTGCCCGCTTCAGCGACCCGGAAGGAGGAAGTCTGTGTATCGTCATATCTTGAATCTGCTGGGCGAGTACTTCGGCAGCAAGGCCGAGTTCGTGCTTGCCGCCGGCCTGGCCGCGCTGGCGGCGGCGTTGTTGCTTCTTCTGTCGCGCCCCTGGCGGCGGGCGGTGCAGGATGCGTCCGCTCGCGGCGGGTGGCGGGCGGTCGTCCTGGGCCTCGCCGACGGACTGATGGCCCTGGCCGTGGGCGCCGCCGTCGTCGCCGCCCTCGGAGGGTCGCTCCTGGTCCAGTCCGGCCTCTTCAAGGAGCGCCACGGCGAGGTCACGCAGACCAACCTCGACGCCATCAAGACCAACTGGGGACCCCCGCACGAGCAGCGCGAACTGGCCGTCACCCACTACGTAACCGAGGAGCAGACGATCCTCATCTTCAAGGACGGCCGCCAGATAAGCGAGGAGGAACTCGGCGCGGGCAAGGGCACGCTTCCCCCAGGCGCGGACGCCAAGGACGACGACGGATCCGCCGGCCAGGCCCCCATAAAGGTCAGGCGCAAGGTCCGCAAGCCCGTGCCGCAGAACTCCATCGTGTCCGCCGTCGTAGCAGTGGACGTGCGGATGAACTACCGCCAGAAAGGCTCCGCCTTCTACACGTGCTACGAGGACGCCTGGACCCTGGACTATGCCGTCAAGAACCGCTCCGACAAGGCCACCGAGGCGGACTTCAAGTTCCCCATGCCCGCCGACCAGGGTGTGTACGACCAGTTCCAGATTACCGTGGACGGCAAGAACTGGGCCGAGAACCTCATCCTCAGAGACAACGCACAGACCTGGCGGTTGCCCATGCAGCCCGGCCAGACTGTGGCCGTGCGCGTGACCTACGCCTCGCGCGGCATGGACTACCTGCGCTACACGCCCGCCTACATGGCCCACCGCGAGGACTATAAGTTCATCCTGCGCATCTGGCCGCGCACGGCCAAGGAGGGCCAGGCCGCGCGCGGCAAACAGCGGTTCGCGTGGGAGGACATGGGGCTGCCCATCGGCTCGATGACGCCGCCCGTGCGCACCGCCTCGACCGCCGACGCTCGGCCGATGACCCTGGAGTGGAGCCTCAAATCCGCCGCCACAACCCTCGGCATGGGCGTCATCCTGCCCCAGATCAAGCAGCCGGGGTACTTCGGCGCGCGGCTGCTGCACGAGGCGCCGCTGGGCCTCTTGCTCCTGGCCGCGTCGCTGGTGGTCACGTGGAAACTGCTGGGCCGGGGCGACGACCTCTTCTCCCTGGCGGTCCTGGCCGTGGCGTACTACCTGTTCTACACGTTCGCGGCGTACCTGTCGGACCACCTGACCTCGTTCGAGTCGTGCTTCGTGCTGGCGGCGCTGGCGACGCTCAGCCTGTCGGGCCTGTACGTCTGGCTCGGCTGGGGCAGGACGTTCGCGGCGCATCAGACGATGGCCCTTGTGGCCGTCTTCACGATTTACTACCCGCTGGCGGCCCTGATGGACGATCATACGATGGGCCTGATGAACCAGGTGCTTTACTGGGTCCTGGCGCTGTACGCGGCCCTGCTCGCGGTGGTGAAACTGTACCAGTCGCGCCGCGAGCCGCGGGTGTAAGGCTTCACGTGTAGCGAGCGCTGTGCTGCGCGCGCAGCCTATTCAGCCCCTGGTGAACACACCGGGGGTGGAATGATCGTGCGCGCCGGCGCGCGCACGGTCATCCGCACACTCGATAGCACCCGCCGCGCCGCCCCCCGTCTCCGGGTGGCACGCCCACGCCGCCCCCCGGCACGATGAGGCCGGCGCGGCCCCCGCCGAGGTTTTCGTTTGCCGCGAGCCGGAGGCCGCCCTATACTGCTTTAGATTCCGCCTTCGCACAACTCGGGCGAAAGGGCGGTCGTAGGGGGTTGTAAGGAACACCGGTTGCTTTGGCGCTTGCTTTTGATGATCGTTGCGGCAGGAGTTGCGGCGGCGACCGGGCCGGCCGGCTGCGGCCAGCAGCGCTCCTATGTGACCGAGGAACGCCTGGAGGCGGGACTGGTTGTAAGCCTGGACGGAGTAGGGGGTTACAACTGGGGGCCGCGGTGGCTCCGCGCGGGCCTTGATGAGGCCGGCGTCCGCGACGCCATCCACATATACGACTGGTCAAGGGGGCCGCAGGGCATGTTTGTCGCCGACCTTGTGGACGAGGACCGCAACCGGGCCACCGCCAGGGAGTTGGCCCGGATGATTGAAACCTACCTTGCCGCCATGCCGAACCGGCCGGTCACGCTCATCGGCCACAGCGGCGGCGCGGCCGTCGCCGTCTGGGCGCTGGAGTCCCTGCCCGAAGGATGCCAGGTGGAGCGGGCCATCCTGATGGCCCCTGCCCTTGCCCCGGATTACGACCTGACGGCGGCCCTGCGGTCCGTGCGGTCGCGCCTTTACGTGATGTACTCGTACGCCGACGTGGGCCTCATGGCCGCCGGCACTGCCGTCTTCGGCACGATGGACCGCCACCACACCGTCAGCGCGGGCCTGGTTGGCTTCCACCTGCCGCCGGGCCTGCCGCCCGGCCGGCGCGGGGGGTACCTGAAGGTCCGCCAGATTCCGTGGAGCATCAGTCTTGTGAAGTCGGGCAACCTGGGGGGCCACATGGGCTGGACGACCACGCGCTTCGCGCGCGAGTTCATCGCGCCTATCCTCACGGGAAGAGACGATCCGGGCGAGCCGCTCCTGGCGGCCGCGCCGCCGCCCATCGCGGCCCCGGGCGACGTGGCGTCGCCTGCCGCGCCGCCGACGGTCCCGGGCGCGCCGCCGGCCACCGAGCCGGCGTCTCCCGGCCCGGCTCCGCCAGGGCAAAGCCCCGCTGCGCCGGGGCGAAGCCCTGCCGGCGGCGAAGCAAATCAGACGGCGCCCGCCACCGCCAACTCGGGAGGTCCCGGATGAGCCCCTCGGGGACACTGCTTCGAGCAGCCGCGCAGGCCGCCGTCCTGGCCGCCGCCTTGGCGGCCGGATGCGGCCAGGTCAACTACACCTCGCCGGAGCGTTACGAGCGCGGCCTGGTGGTCTGCCTGAGCGGCGCCGGCGGCATGATGGGCGAGTGCGACCGGATCCGCGAGGGCCTCGATTCCGGCGGCGTCGACCGCGCCATCGAGATCTTCGACTGGTCGCGCGGCGAAGTGTTCGCCGACCAGGTCAGCGTCGAGGGCAACCGGCGCATCGCCGCCAACCTGGCACGACACGTCGAGGCGTACGCGCAGGGGCACCCCGGCCGTCCCGTCCACCTGGTGGGCATCTCGGCCGGAACGGGCCTAATCGTCTGGGCCCTGGAGGCCCTCCAGGACGGGTTCCAAGTGGATGGCGCGGTCATCCTGGCATCCAGCCTTGACACGCGCTACGACCTGTCGAAGTCGCTGGCCCGCGTGCGCGACCGCATCTGGAGTTTCAGCAGCGTGGCCGACACGGTCCTCAGCCTGGGCGTCACGTGGGCGGGAACGGTGGACCGGGGCGGCGGCCTGGCGGGGGGCCTCGTGGGATTCAGCCCGCCCGACGGCGCGCCGGATGAGGCCAAGACGCTCTACCGCGACAAACTCGCGCAGGTCCCCTGGTGGCCGGGCGACGTCATCCTGGGTCACCTGGGCGACCACCTGGGGGCGACGAACCCCACGTTCGTCCGCGTGCGCATCGCGCCGCTCGTCCTGGGCAAGGAGCCGCCGAAGAACGGTCCGCCGGCCGCGCCGAAGGCCCAGCCCGGCGCCGCCGCCCCCAAGCCCCCGGCACTGCCGGGGGGTAACACCCAACCCCCGGCACTGCCGGGGGCTCGGCGCTTTTTCGGCTGGCTGGTCCGCCCCAGCGCCACGGCGGGCGAGGCGGCGTCTTCCGCAGCGCCGCCAGCGACGGGGCGAAGGCCGCGCCCGGACAGAACCCCTTCCGCGCCCCCGGCCATCGACGAATCCGTCTTTTTCTCGGAGACCGGACGCCTCCCATGACCGACCGCGCGAGCCCGCAAACCAGCGCCGTTGCCGCCCTGGTCCTGGCCTGGGCCATCCCGGGGGCCGGCCACGCCTACGCCGGACGGTGGGGCAAGGCCGCCCTCTTTTTCGGCTGCATCGTGGGCCTTCTGGCGGCCGGCATGCTGCTGGGGCGGGGCACGGTCCTTGCGCCGCACGAACTCTGGTACGCCGCACAACTGGGGGCCCTCGGGCCGACCATCGCCCTGACGCCCGTCTCGCAGTACGTGGCGGTGCGCGAGGGCATCGACTACGCCGACCGCTGGCGGGAAATGGGCGTCCTGTACACGGCGGTGGCCGGGTTTCTGAACATCCTGGTCATGATGGACGCTTATATCAAGATGGCTTATCCGCACGAGCGCGGCAGGAAGGAGAAGGCCTGATGGACGCCCTGCTGGACTTTTTCGCCAGCATCCTTGCGCCCTCGAACCCGCTGTGGCTGTACTACCCCCTGTGCGCAGCGGCGGCCGTGGTGTACAAGGCCACGAAGTTCGACGAGCCGCGCGACATCGCCCGCGCTGCCCTGCTCTTCTTCCTGCACGTGACGGGCGGCATGTTCGCCCTGGCGGTGCTCACGTACCTGGTGTCGCTGGCGTTTTGACGCCGGCGGCCAGCATCGCCACGTACCGGCGCACGCTCTCGCGCCAGGGGGGGAACCGGAAGCCCGCTGCCGCTATGAGTTTCTCGGCGGAAAGGACCGCGCGGGCCGGCCGGCGTGCCGCGCGCGGCACATCGGCCGTCAGGACCGGCTCGACTCGCGCCGGCAGCCCCGCCGCCGCAAGCGCTTCTACGGCCTCGTCGTACCGCGATGCCTCGCCTTGCCCGCAGGCGTGGAACGTGCCGCAAGCGCCCGACTCGACCAGCGCAGCGAGCGCCCGGGCCAGGTCCTCGCTCCAGGTGGGGCAGCCCACCTGGTCGGTGACGACGCGGAGGGGTTCGCCGCGTCGGGCGCGGTCGAGGACGGCGGCAATGAAGTCCCGCCGCCCGCCGCCGTACAGCCACGCCGTGCGCACGATGAGGTGCCGGGGCGCCGCCGCCCGCACCCGCGACTCGCTTTCGGCCTTCGTCCGCGCGTAGACGCTCAAGGGGCCGGGCGGGTCCTCTTCCACGTAGGGGCCCGGCTTGGCGCCGTCGAAAATGAAGTCCGTGCTCATGTGGACCACGAGGGCCCCCGCCTCGGCGGCCGCGCGGGCCACGTGCTCGGCCGCCTCAACGTTCAGGCGACGGGCCTCGGCCGGGTGCGACTCGGCCCCGTCCACGTCGGTCCACGCGGCCAGGTGGAAGACGGTGCGCGGCCTGAGGTCGCGCACGGCCCGCGCCACGGCCGCGGCATCCGTAACGTCGAGGTCTTCAAGGTCCGTCAGGCGCACGGCCTCCGCCGCCGGTCGGCCAGAGCCGCGCTGACGGACCGGCGCGGCCCGCAAAATGAGCGGTCCGAGCGCCCGGCCAAGCAGGCCGCGCGCCCCCGTCACCAGCACGGGATAGTGCCGCTCGGATAATCGCACCCGTTTCTCCAGCGGTCAAGCCACGGCCTGCCCGCCGGCCGGCAGGCGGGGCCGGCTTGCCCGGCCAGGGCGGAAGGCCGCCCCTGTTGACAACCGCCGGCCGCGCGGTTACCGTATGCGCGCCCTTCTGCTGCCGACGGCCGCGACTGGAGGCCCGCGCGGCCTGGAGTTCCCCGAACCGCCGCCGCACCCGAAGGAGCGTCGGAAGCCCGTGGCCTCATTCCTGAAACACCTGCCGGTCGTCAGCGGCCTGACGCTGCTGTCTCGCGTGGCCGGCCTGGCGCGCGACGCCGCGCTGGCCCACATCCTGGGCGCCCAGTGGGTCATGGACGCCTACTCGATGGCGTTCCGCCTGCCGAACCTTCTGCGGCAACTCCTCGGCGAGGGGGCCCTGACGGCCGCGTTCATCCCGGTCTTCACCCGATACCTTGAGAAAGAGGGGCGCCAGGCCGCCAGCCGCTTCATGAGCCTCCTGATCGTCCTCCTGGTGACCACGCTGGCCGCCGTTACGCTCGTGGCCGACGGGGCGCTGCTGGCGCTGCGGTATCTTACTGAACCGGCGTCGAAGTGGCACTTGATTTTCGGCCTGTCGGCGGTCCTGTTTCCGTTCGGCATCATGGTGTGCCTGGTGGCCTTGCTTCAGGCGGCGCTCGCCTGCCGGCGGCACTTCGCCCTGCCGGCTTTGGCCCCGGTGCTGCTGAACCTCTTTATCATCGCCGGGGCCGTGACGGCGGGCATCCTGCTGGCCGGCGACACTATCAGCCAGGTGTACCTCATCGCGGTCTTCATCCTGCTGGCGGGCCTCGTGGAGATCGCCGTCCAGGTGCCCGCGATGCGCTGGACGGGCCTGGTGTTCCGCCCCGCGTGGGACCTGAAGGACGCGGGCGTGCGGCGCGTGCTGGAACTGCTGGGGCCGGTCATCGTCGCCGTGGGCGTCGTCCAGTTGAACGTGTTCATGGACTCGCTCATCGCCAACCTGTTAAGCCCAAGCGAGGGTGGCGGCGAGACGTTCCGCCTCGGCCCGTGGGAACTTGCCTACCCGATGCGCATCGGGGCCGCGTCGGTTCTCTACTACGGGCCGCTCATCTACCAGTTCCCGCTGGGCGTCTTCGGCATCGCCCTGGCCACGGTCGTCTTTCCGGTGCTGGCGCAGTATGCCGCCAGGCAGGACCTCGTGGGGATGGCGCGGACGGCCTCGCACGCCCTGCGGCTGACGGTGTTCATCGGCGTGCCGGCGGGGCTGGGCATCATCCTGGTGTGCGACCCGCTGGTGCGGCTTGTGTTTAATCACGGCAAGTTCGCCCAGTCGCCGGAGGCCGTGGCGCGGACCGTGTGGGTGGCCAGCCTGTTCTCGCTGGGCCTGTGGTCGTACCAGGCCAACCACATTCTGACGCGGGCGTTCTACGCGATGGAGCAGATTACAACGCCGCGCCGCATCGCCATGCTGTCCGCGGGGCTGAACTTCGCGTGCAACCTGACCCTTGTGTGGCCGATGGCCGAGGGGGGCCTGGCGCTCTCGACGGTCATCTCCGCGCTTTTTCAGACGGCCGCGCTCGCCTGGATACTCCAGCAGCGCTGCACGCACCTGGAGTGGCGGGCCATCGGCGCGAGTGCCGCCAGGACGGTTCTTGCCGCGGCCATCATGGGCGCCGCCGCCTGGGCCGCCATCTGGCAGGCCCTGCCGCGCCTGATGCCCGACGGCCGCCCGCTTTACGGCGCCCAGTTGGCCGCCGGCGTGGTCTTGGGCGGGGCGGTCTTCATCGCCGCCGCGCGGCTGATGAAAATGAGCGAATTGAGGGACCTTCTTGCCCGCGGGCGAGGAGAGGCGCCGCCGGGGCCTCCACCAGCGCCGAGCCCCGCGGAGTCGCCCGCCCCGGCCGCCAGCGGCGGTCGCCCGCTTGAAAAGGACGGCCCCGCGCGATAGAAAGCCCCCGGCCGCCGAAGCGCGCCCGGGGCGCGAGGGCGCGAATCAGAGCCGCGACCGTGAGGGAGCGGTGTAGTTGCGCCAGGCAGCCCGACGGCCCCGCTCCCTGACGGTCGCGGCTCTGAACCCGCCGCTCGAGTGCGCCAAGTTGCATTGCATCGCTGCGCCGCAAGAGACGCCTGAGACTTTATGCCTCGACCTACATATGCCGAAGTGAACCTGGCGGCCATCCGCGCCAACTGCCGGGCCGTCAAGAGCCGCCTGGCGCCGGGGGTGCGCCTGATGGCCGTCGTGAAGGCCGACGCCTACGGCCACGGGGCCGTCCCGGCCGCGCAGGCCCTCCAGGAGGCCGGCGCCGATGCGTTCGGCGTGGCGCTCGTGGAGGAAGGCGTCGCCCTGCGGGTGGCGGGCCTCGCGCGGCCGATCCTGGTGATGGGCATCGCCCCGCCGGAAGAGATCCTAGCGGCCGCGGAGTACGACCTTGCGCTGACGGCCGACTGCCCGGACACCGCCCGCCAGTTCCAGCGCCAGGCCGAGGCGCACGGCCGCCGCCTGCGCGTTCACCTGAAGATCGACACGGGCATGAGCCGCCTGGGCGTCCGGGCCGAGGACGCCCCGGCCGCCGCCGCGGCGCTTGCGCGCCTGGACCGGCTTGTCCTGGAGGGCGCCTACACGCACTTCGCCTGCGCCGACGGCGACGCCGAGGATTCCTGCCGCCGCCAGTTGTGGCGCCTTCGCGGGGCGCTTGAAGGCATGCGGGCCGCCGGGGCCGCGCCCCTCATGGTGCACGCCGCCAACTCATCCGCCCTCGTGCGGTTCCCGGAGACGCACTTCGACATGGTCCGCTCGGGGCTGGCGCTTTACGGCATCCGGTCGTGCCCCGACGCGGCGCGGGTGGACCTTTGCCCGGCGCTCAGCCTTAAGACGCGCGTGGTGCACCTTAAGCGCGTGCTTCACGGCGAGGGCGTAAGTTACGGCCACCGCTGGACGGCCCGGCGCGATTCCCTTGTGGGCGTCCTGCCCATCGGCTACGCCGACGGGTACCCGCGGCTGCTGACGAACCGGGGCCAGGCCCGCGTCGAGGGGCGCCTCTGCCCCGTGGTGGGCGCCGTGTGCATGGACTCGACGATGGTGGACCTGACGGACGTGCCGGCTGCGCGCGCCGGTCTTGAGGCCGCGCTCATCGAGGCCGACCACGACAGCCCGATCTCGGCCGAGGCCGTTGCTGCGGCGTGCAGCACCATCCCGTACGAGATTCTCACCGGTATCGCCGCCCGCGTGCCGCGAGTGTACGTCTGATGAGGGCTACTTCTTTCCTTCGGCCTCGGCCTTCAGCCGTTCAACGGCCTTGCGGGCCTCTTCGGCGGCCTTCGTCTTTGAATATATGTCGATGACGTTTTCCTGGTAGCGCTGGATGACCTCGTATCGCGGGACGTTCTTGTCGGCCTCGAACTGCCTGACCTCTTCGAGGGCCGCACGGGCGGCATCTTCCAGGGGATGAGCCGCATCGGGCGGCTTCGGCGGCGGGCCTGGCGGCATCGGTCCCGGGCCGGGCGGCATCGGACCCGGACCGGGCGGCGGCATAGGACCGGGACCAGGGCCGGGCGGCATCGGCCCAGGACCCGGCGGCAGGATGCCAGGCTGGCCCGGCGCCGGTGCGCCGGGCCCGGGCGGCGCGGTCGGCCCCGCAGACTCGCGATGGGCCAGGATGTACGCCGCCGCGATGGCCCCGCCGATGACCACCAGCGCGCCGATGGCGACGAGCACCCACACCAGGGCGCGCGACTTTTTCGGCTGTCCTGCGGCAACGATGGCGGCCCCTGGGCGCGCGAGCGGCGTCGGGGTTCGTTCGCGGCTGGCGCGGCGGACCACGCGGTCGAGGGTTTCCGTCAGGTGCGCGCCGCGGTCCTCGGGCGCGATCGGACCGATCTGTGCGCTCAGGGCCTGCGGCGACACGGGCCGGCTCGCGTCGACGGGCGAAAAGTCCAGCCGGTCCAGCGCCTCGATGAACTCCTCGGCCGTCAGGAACCGGTCCTCGGCCTCCTTGGCCATCGCCTTCTGGAGGAACCGGAACGCGGCGGGCGGCAGGTCCGGCACGAACTGCCGCGGGTCGGGCAATTCATCCGTGACGTGCCTCTTCATCATCTCGCGGTCCGTGGCCGCGTCGAAGGGCGCGCGGCCAGTGAGGAGCGCATAGTACGTGGCCGCAAGGGAGTAAAGGTCGCTGGCGGCCGTCGGCTCTTCGCCGAGGGCCTGTTCGGGGGCCATGTACCTGGGCGTGCCGAGGCTGTGCCCGGGGCCGACGATGTCGCGGCCCTGGAGCACGTCGCGCGCGAGGCCGAAGTCGCTCACCTTCACCTGGCCGTCGTTGGTGAGCATGATGTTGCCGGGCTTGACGTCGCGGTGGATGATGCCGCGGCGGTGGGCGTGGCCGAGTCCCTCGGCGGCGGCGCGGATGATGCGCGTGGCCTCGGCGGGCTCGAACCGGCGCTCGCGCCCCAGGTGCTCGTGCAGCGCCCCGCCGTCCACCAGTTCCATCACGATATAGAACGTATCCTTGTATGGGCAAATCTGGTGGATAGTGACTATGTTGGGGTGCGACAGTTTGGCGGCGCTGCGGGCTTCCCTGAGAAAGCGGTCCAGGATGCCCTTGCCCGCCTTGGCGATGCGCGGCGGCAGCATCTTGATGGCGACCGAGCGTTCGAGGTTCGTGTCGAACGCGCGGTAGACGACGCCGAAGCCGCCGCTGCCGATGCGCCCCAGCACCTTGAATCCGTTCAGAGTCGTGCCGACCAGGGGGTCGGCCGGGCTTGCCACGGCTTCGCCCTGGCGAGCCGGGGCCGCGGGCGGCCTGGACGCCTCGGGCGCGGCGTCCGGCGCCCCGGGGGCGGGCCGGGGCGCGGCATCTGCGTCGCGGGCTGCCTGGGCCATGGCCGCCAGGGCGTCGGCCGGACCGCCTTGGCCGCCGCCTGCTCGCGGCGCGGGCGCCGCGGGGGCCCTTGCCCCGGCCTTGCGACCGGCGGCGGCGTTGGCGAGGGCCTCAAGGGCGCTCAGGGCGTCGCCCGCGCCCGCTTGCGCCGCAGCGGGCGGGCTTGCCAAGGCGCCGCCCCGGCGAGCCGGGGGCGCAGGGGCCGCAGGAGGCGCTGCTGACGCCACGGGCTCGGCGGAAGGCAACGCAGCGGCCGGCGCGGCAGGTGGCAGCGGCAAAGGGGTGGCCGCCGCAGGGCCGGGGGCAAGGGCCTCGGCCTCCGCCGCACCCGCCGGCGTCGGAGGCGGCGCGGCAGCCGCAGGGGCGGCCGCGGCGGGAGCCGCAGGGGCGCCGGGGGCCGCAGCCGCAGCCGGCAAGTCGGCCGCAGCCTTCGGCGCCGCAGTCGGGACCCAGCGATGACCGCAGGACCGGCAGGCGACCTCGGTCTCCGCGTGTTCCTTCGCAATCTTATATGCGGCGTGGCACTTCGGACACGCCAGCAGGAGATAGGACATCGGCCTTCTCGATGGCCGCGCGCCGCGGGGTGGCATGCCCACGCCGCTTCATGCGTGGGCATGTGAGAATCTGCGGCTACTGAACATGCCCAGGCAAACCAGGGCCTGGGCATGCCACCCGCCGCCCGCGCAGCCGGATGAATGCCACCCCTATTCTAAACGCGCCGGCGGCGGCGTCAAACGATTTTGCGGCGGCCAGCGGCTTTGAGGCCGCCGCGTGTGGCGAACCCGCCGCCAGCGGCGGAGAGCAACTTGCAGCGCCGGCGCTCGGCCGATAGTATTCTCCGGATAGGCGCAGAGAGAGGCCCGCCCCGTGAAAGAGACTGAGGCCGAGCGCCAGGATCGCGAGCGCTTCGACGAACTCGTGGACGAGGCGGTGGAGTCTCTGCCCCCCGCCTTCGCCGAGCGCATGGAAAACGTGGACGTGGTCACCGAGGCCCGCCCATCCCGCCGCACGCTCCGCGAGGTGGGCATCGAGCCGGGCGGCACGCTCCTGGGCCTGTACCAGGGCGTCCCCCAGACGGAGCGGACCACCTCGTACGGGGCAGTCCTTCCGGACCGCATCGTCATCTACCGGGAGCCCGTGCTGGACGAGGCCGACGCAAGTTGCCCCGAAGGCGGCGATTTTGAGGAGACCGTGCGCCAGGTGGTGCGCCAGACCGTGCTGCACGAGATCGGTCACCACTTCGGCCTCAGCGACGAGGACCTGGAGCGGCTGGATTATGGCTGAGATCGTCCGGGCGCACGCGGCCGGGGCCGTGCTGGCCGTCAAGGTCGTCCCGGGGTCATCGCGGGAGCGGGTCGTCGGGCCGCTGGGCGAGCGGCTGAAGGTGGCCGTGCGCAAGCCCGCCGAGAAGGGCGCCGCCAACAAGGCGGTCTGCGTCCTGGTGGCCGAGGCGCTCGGCCTGCGCCACGGGGACGTCGAGGTACTGCGGGGCCGCGCGCGGCCGGAGAAGGACCTGCTGATTCGCGGTGTTTCACCCGCTGAAGCCCTCCGCCGCCTGCTAACCCAACCTGCTGAATACTAATACGACGCGGCGGCCTTGGCAGCGGCGGCCGCGGGACGTTCCTCCGGCGCGAGGCGGGCCTCGAAGTTCACGATTACATCCCTCGACGCGCGCTCCGCCGGCACACCCTTGCCGGCCACCTGGGCGGCGAGTTTCCGCAGCGCCTCGGCCCACTGAAAAAGGTACCGCGCTGCCCGCCTGGCGTCCATGCCGGGCGGCACGAGGCCGGCGGCGTGAATCCGCCACGCCCCGCCCGACTCCGACAGGTGCAGCGGCACCCTGCCTCGCGGCGTATAGGCGAGGGCAGCCCCGCCCAGGCGCACCACGGTGACGCGCCCCGGCCACGCGGCGTCGCGCGGAAAGATGTCAACGCGCGAGGCGTCGTCGGCCTCAAAGACCTTCCACGCCTCGGGCCCGTAGGCCGCAGTCACGGCCTTCTGGAACTCGTACGCCGCCTGGATGGACTCGAAGATCGCCAGCGCCAGCACCAGTTCGTCCTGCGACCCGACGAAGCCGGCCAGGTACGCCTGCTTGTCGCCCTCGGCCAGTGCGCGGTGCCAGCGGACGACGGCGGCGCGCGGCCCGGCGGCGTCGGCCTCAGGCGGCATGCGCGCGGCCGGGGCCTCCGGCGCAGCCGCGCACCCGGTCAGCGCGGCCGAGAGGAGCACCAGGACGACGAGTTCCCGGAAACGGAGAAGCATGGCGGATGCCCTCACCGGCGATTCCGATGGCGCCAGGCCCGATCTTCGCGCGGCAATGGAAGGAGAATGTTGAATGTGAAATATTGAATATTCAATATTTAATATTCTCCTTGCCTTTGCTGCGCGGCGCATAGGCCCGCTGCCTGGCGTAATACTCACGGAGAACCTGGTTTTCGCGGCCCCAGCGGTCGCGGACCTCGGCTATCGTGCGGCGGCACTCCTCGGGCGAGCCGCTGAAATCGTAACGGCGGCCCATGATGCGGGCGACGGCCTCGGCGGCCCGCTCGCGCACCACCAATTCGGGGTCCTCGACGGCCGCAAGGAGGGCCTCCATCTCATCCAGCGCCCGCATGTGCCCCAGGGCCGTAACGGCAGTGGCCCGGACGTCGGGCACAGGGTCGCTCCGCGCAAGCGTGGCCAGCGGCGGGGCCGCGGTCCCGCCGGCGGCCCGCGCATAGGCCAAGGCCGCCTCGGCCCGGACCTCGCGGCGGGAATCCTTCAGGGCCATCTCGACCTGAGGCAGGGCCGGGGCGCCGATTCGGCCCAGCGCCCGGACGGCCTGGCAACTGACCTGCGCCTCGGGGCGCTCGACCTCGCGGGCGAGGCCCGCGGCGTCGCCCCGGCCGCGAAGGCGCTCGATGCGTGCCGCGTCGGAGTCTTCGCCGCCGCAGCCGGCGAGGAGTCCCGCCGCTGCCAGCAGTGCCGCCAACGCCGGCCGTCGCAGCAAGGGGTCCACGGAGTGCCTGTGTATGTTCAGCGTCACCTTGCGCGATGTGGCACGGCCGGCTTGCCCGGCCGTGCCACACGTGCAGGCCGGGCTCGCTCCAGAGTCGCTAATCACGCCAAGCGCCTCACGGGGTCCAGTACCGGGCAGCGTCCACGCGCGACGGGTCGATTTCGGCCGGGTCCATGAGGACAACCGAACCGTCGGTCATCAGGACGTTCACCATGCCGCCGTGGCGGGCGAAGATGGGCACGCCGTCCTGGTTCGGGTCCATCTTCGGGTCGGTCCAGACGTCGGCGCGCTTGATGAGGTATCGGCAGTAATCCATGAGGGCCACGCGGCCGGCGGACGTGATGAGGTGCGGGTAGTCGCCGTTCATACCGTAGTTTGTGCCCACGATGGTGACGGCGGACGAGCCGCCGCCGGAGGAACCGCCGCTGGAAGAGCCCCCCGTCCCGCCGCCCTCTTCGTCAGTGTCTTCCGACTGGGCCTGTCCCACGGAGACCTGCTGGTTCTGGTAATACTGGCTCGTGGGAAGCGCGAGAATCACCTGGTGGTCGGGAATGGTGACAAGGGCATGCGCACCGGCCGTGTGGCCGGCAATGGTCAGGTCATACATGCCGTTGCGGTGGTCGGTCACGCGGATCATGGTGTCGTTGAAGTCCATGTCGCCGCCGGTGGTAATGTTGTCTTCGAAGCAGAGGTAGTAAAGGTAAGGGTCCGCCCCGGGCCGGTAGTTGGTGTCCATGGCCCCGCGGAGGTTCTTGGCGCCGTCGGCGCCCATGAAGCCCAGGGAGCGGGCCTCCTGGTACTGCTCCTCGGAGAGTTTGAGGGTCCATACGCCCGCGTCGAGGGGCTGGAATGCCTTGCCGCCGCTAAGGCGCAGTTCCGCCAGGTCCGACAGCGGCGGATAGGCCAGGGAGACGCCGCTGCCGCGCGTGCCCGTAACGGGATCCGGCTCGTCGGCGCCTGCGCCTGTGCCGTCGTATGCCTCGTCGTAGGCGCCGCCGCCTTCGCCGGCCCCTGCGGCCCCCGCCGGGCAGACAAGGATCGTGGCGCCGCTTTCCAGGTAGGGCATCAGTTCGCTCGGCCACCAGCGGCTCCGCAGGTCGGATTTTTTGCTGCCCTGCATGGCGTCGGCGCGGCGCATGGAGATGGCCTGCGAGAGGTAGTAGAGGTTGCTCGTGCAGCGGCTCTGGTCGGCCATGGCCCAGGCGCCCTTCAGGGCCGGCCCGAGCAGGGCCAGGAGGATGCCGATGATGGCAATCACGATCAAGAGTTCCACGAGCGTGAAGCCGCGATGGGCATGAGGCCGCATGCCCGGTCTCCTGAGAGCGGCACGCCGCCGCGCCGACCGCAAACCGCGCGGCACATGACTTGGAACCTGCCTAGTACCTTTATAACCTACACCACGTGTCTAGGCAAGGGGCAAACGGCATAACAGCGGGAATCGGGACTCGTAGTTTGAGAATCGGGCAACGGGCAACCGGGAAAAGGCATAACGGCGGGAACAACGTTGGCGCAGGGCTACGGCTGCGCGAGCACCAGCGCCGCGGCCTCGCGCAACCGGCGCAAGCCGTCAGGAGTGACCTTGGCGTACTCGGGCGCGGCGGCGTCCTCGGCGTAGGCCGCGCTGGCGGTGCCTCGCAAGTTAACGTAGTGGTCGAGCAGGAGTTCCACGTCGCGGGGCGTACTGCCGTGCTTGCGGCGCAGGAGTTCCAGGTACTCCACGTCCTGCTCTGCGCGGCGGTATGCGGCCAGGCGCACGGAGTGGCGGATGACGGGCCGGCCCGCGGCGTCCTTCGCGAAGATGAAGAGGCCCAACTGGTCGGCCTTCGTCATGGCCGATCCGTCCTTGTTGACGGTCTGCCAGGGCACCACGCCCGAGGCCCCGCCGCGATACGCGTCCAGCACCCACGCCCCGACGGTGCGGTTGGTCTCCTCGACCTTGTTAGTGGAGCCGTATATCCAGAACCGCAGGCCCTCGCGCTGGGCGCGGTCGGCGACGAGGCGGGGGTACTCGTGCAGCGCGCTCGTGGAGACGACCCACAAGTCCGCTTTGCCGGCCAGTTGGCCGCGGTCGAACTGCGGCCGCGAGATGTCGATGCGATACTGGATGCGCACGGGGCACTTCTCGCCCTTCGCCTGCCGCACGAGGTCCGCGTAGTACGCCAGCGCCCGGTAGTCCCAGTACGAGACAGGTTCATCGAGTATCCAGGGCGCCTTGCCAGGGTTGCCCAGCGCCCCCTTGTTATTGAGGTACACCTGGAACCCCGCCGCGCCCCATCCCTCTGCGGCCGCGCGGGCGATGAAGTCGCGCAAGATATTGACAAACGTTTCGCCATACACCGGCTTGGCCTTGAACGCCCCGTAGGCGTCGGGGGTGCCGCTGAAGAACTCGCGGACCTTCAGGGGCCAACTCTCGTGAAACGGCAGGTAGAACCCCGGCGGCGCAACGGGGCCGCGCCAGCCCGTGCGAAAATGCGACCCCGACAGGTACGGCCCGAAGACGGCCGCGAAGTCGTCCCAGAAGCCCTGCCGTGAGCCGGGCGGAATGTCGTTGAAACGCTTCTCGTCCATGCGACGGGAACCGTCGCCCGCCGGGCCGTCCATCACCATGTCGATGTTCGCCTTTCGCGACCCCGGCGCGGTTGAACTGTGGCTGTAATAGAGGATGTTCGCGTGCACGCGGTGGTCGTAGGCGATCTCCTGAATGCGGTGGAACTGGCTCGCCTTGTCGGGCAGGCCGTAGCCGTTCATCTCGCACGCAAACGCGGCCTCGCGCGGCAGGGCGAACGGACGGACCTGGAGCGCCACGGGCAGCGTGCGGCCGTCGGAGAGATTCAGCGACCCTTCGACGCGGGTGCCGGCGAAATCGAAGGGCACGTAGACGTCGAAGCAGACGGGCACGGCCTCATCGGCGTAGAGCGCAACTTCTTCGCCCGGCGCAAGCGGCACCAGCGGGTCCGGTATCCGCCGCCCCCCTACCGCCTGGACGTACACGGCCCGGTAGGCCGCGACGCGGAGGCCCGGCAGGACGCACGCCACGCGAACCTTCTGGCCGGCCGGCTCGACAGGGCGAGGCTCCGGCAATCCCGGCGGCGGCGCTGGCGGCGCCGCGCCGGCCGCGATCACCTTCGGCTCGCGGCCAAGCGTGCCTTTAATCAGCGCCTGGAACCCCACAACTTCGCCGCGCGCGGCCGCAAGGCGAATCGTGCGGCCGTCGAAGACCTCATTGCGGGCCTGGTAATCGGGCGGCAGGTCGCCCACGGGCTTACCGGCGGCGTCGTACTTGTCCTCAAGCGGAATGACGGCGAGGCCGGGCGGCGGCGGACCGGCGGCGGTCACCGGCGGCACGTCCGGAGTGGGCAACCGCTTGGGGGCAAGCGGCTGGGCCGTCGCCGTGACCGCCCCGGACCGCACGCCCTGGCGGTTCAGCGTCCGCAGCGTGACGGTGACCGGCTTGCGGCAGTCGTAGGGCACATCGCGGATAGGAATATTCTGCGTGCCAGCCCGGGCAAAAGGGATGTTCCATCGCGGCAGCGGCTTGCCATCGACCGTCACCTCAAACGCGAAGGCGCCCTTCGGGCAGTTCAGGCCGAAGCGCAAGGCTTCCGGCTCGCCGCCGGAGTAATACGCGCAGCAGTCACTGGGCGGCTGCGGCTGCGGCTCGGCCGCCCCGTCGGCCAGGACGACCTCCAGGTACGGCTCTTTGCCCGGCTGCTCGCGCGAAAGAATCGTGGGGTTGCGCGAGTAATCGGCCGACCACTCGTGCAGCGCCAGGCCGTAGGCCGTGCCCGTGGCAAGGGCGTGCACCAGGTCCGGCTCGACCTGCCAGCGGTACTGCCCGTCCTTGACCACGCTGGGCGCCTGGCATAGGAGCGAGAAGGCGTTTCCGCCGCAGACGGCGGGGAACCGCGCGCCGGGGTAGCCCCAGCCGTCGGCCGCCTGCATGCCGGAGGTCAGGGCGTTGGACTTCAGTTCGTCCCAGTCGGCCATGATGGTGGAGATGGTCATGCCGTCGATGCTCGCGTCGCCCTTCCGGCAGACGAGCGTGGCGGACTTGACCAGGCGCCCTTCAATGGCCGAGACGTCGAACATCATGGCCACGATGTGCTGGTTGCCCTTGATGCGTATGGCGGGCCGGCGTCCGGCGTTGTCGCGCCATTCCCTGTCCACCAGGACGATGGAGTTGTCTTTCGTGGCGGGCAGGCGCAGCGTTTCATCGGCCCGCGCGGCCGCAGCCATGAGCAGCACCAGACCGACAAGGACGGGCGCTGGCATAGGGCATCCTTTCGGGCAAGCGCCTTGGCCGGGGCCGGGCTGTTTCAGCCGCAAAGAACGCCAAGAGCGCAAAGGAACTTCTGTTTTAACTAACTATATCTTTGCGTTCTTTGCGGTTAATACTGCAAAGCCGGGGACAGTGCAGAATGCAGAATGCAAAAGAGACTGGCCCGGCGGGAGCCTTGTCGGTCTTTCCGTTCTGCATTCTGCATTTGCTGCATTCTGCATTCTTCATTACTTGTCACTCTTCCAGCGCCCGCAGGCGCTCGCGGGCGGCCTCGTACTGGGGCGCAAGTTGGAGCACTCGCCGGTACAGCGCGACGGCGTCCTCGATGCGGGGCTTGCCTTCGGCCTCGGCCGCCACGTCTTCGTACGCCAGGCCGAGGTTGTAGAGCACGTCCGGGTCGTTCGGGGCGAGGCTGCGGGCCCGTTCCAGCACGCGGACGCATTCCCGCCTGCGGCCCAGGGCCGCCTGACACATGCCCAGGGTGATGAGCGTGTCCACCTGGAACGGGTCGAGCCGCGAGGCCCGCTCCAGCACCTGCTCGGCCTCCTCGTAGCGCTCGTTCTCATAGAGCGCGCGGCCGGCCAGGTAGTAGCCGCGAGGGTCGAAGGGCGCCCGCTCGCACATGCGGCGTGCGACCTCGATGGACTCCTCGGCGCGGCCGGTCTCCAGGAGGAGCGACGAGAGGTTCCCGAGGACGTCGAAGTCGCCGGGGTGCTTTTCGGCAAGTGCGGCGAGCGCCTCCAGGGCCGCCTCGGGCCGCCCCAGGTCGGCGTCAATCAGGGCGCGGTTGATGCGCAGCGGGAGGTCGTCGGGCCGCGTCTTCAGGCCGCGCTCGAACGCCTCGCGGGCGGTCTCGAACTTGCCCTGCATGGCCAGGAGGACGCCGAGGTCGTTTTCGAGTTCGTGCGCGCGGCCGGAGAAGGCCATGGCGCGGCGGAGTTCCTCCTCGGCCTCGTCGAAGCGGCCCTCGTCGGCAAAGAGGGCCGAGAGGTTGCGGTAGAGTTCGTCGCGGTGCGGCTCGGCCCGCAGGGCCTGGCGCAGCACCCGCCGGGCGCGCGACATGTCGGACTTGGTGTGCGGCACGGTGGCCAGGTGCGACAGGATGAGGGGGTCGCCCGGCGCCAGTTCCAGCGCCCGCAGGAAGTGCCGCCGCGCCTTGGCCGCGCGCCCGAGGCGCATCAGGGCGATGCCCAGGTCGAGGTGCACGCGGCTGTCGTCCTCGGCCTCGCGCAGGAGGTCCTCGTACACGCGGACGGCGCGGCCGAAGTCGCCGCGCTGCATGTAGAAGCCGCCAAGCGTCAGCCGCGGCTCGCGCGCGTCGGGGTACAACTCCAGTTCCTTGGCGAGTTCCTGCTCGGCGCGGCCCAGATCGCCCAAGGTGGCGTAGGCGCGGGCCATCGAGAGGTGGAGTTCCGGGAAGTCCTCTTCCCACTCGGCCGCGCGGCCCCAGACGCGGACGGCCTCGTCGTAGCGTCCCTGCTTTGCGAGGACCAGGCCCCACTGGTAAGCGATCTCGGCCGACTCGGGGTGCGTCTCCTGGACGTCGGCGAACAGCCGCTCGGCCTCGTCGAAGCGGCCGAGGTTGCCGTAAATGCCCACCAGTTGGGCCAGGACGGCCTCGTCTTCGGGCGCCAGTTGCCGCGCACGCTGGAGGAACCCCAGGGCCTCGCGGTCGTCGGCCCGGAGCCACGAGACGAAGGCCAGGCCGAACCAGGCATCGACGCAGTCGCGGTCGTAGTCGAGGGCCTGGAGGAGTTCTCGCTCGGCCTCATCCACGCGGTTCATGTACGCCAGGCACCGCCCGGCCAGCGCGTGAGCGTCGGCCGACCGGGGCTCCAGTTCGACGGCCCGGCGGCAGGCGGCCAGCGCGTCTTCGTACTGGCCTTGCTCAAGGAGGCGGTCGGCCTCCTCCAGGTAATCTTCGGGTTCCATCCAGTCGTTTTCTTTGGCCACGTAGGCAGCCTCGTTGCATATCCAGCCGCGACTGTCTAGCCGTCGCCGGCACGGCGACGCAGCGCCGCGTTTAGAAGCTGTTTCACAACCCCGGAGATTGCCGATGAAGGTAACAGTTCAACCTGGCATACGGGAGCCAAGCCATGGCCAAGGAACTGTTACCCGATGACCTCTGGGCCGAAATCGAGCCCTTGTTGCC
>VGYT01000003.1 GCA_016872895.1 Planctomycetota bacterium | reverse complement strand
CGATCCTCCCCGGTATCCTGACCCCCGTGTGAGAATCGGCTATTCACACAAACTAACAACATCAAAAGACGACGGGTACTAGAACGGGGTGCTCCACTTGGAGATCTTCTTGTACCACTCCAGTTTGCCCTTGTCTTCGCCGTAGCACTTGAAGGCGTGGTCGGGCTTCGACACTTTCTCCTGCTTGAAGGCCATTTCGAGGTAGGCGAAGAACTTGCGCTTGAACTCGGCCCAGGAGCGGACCTTCAGCGTATGCCGCAGCAGGAAGAACGGGCGGCTGTGATACTTGATGTAGGCGCTGCGGGCGATCTGGTCGATCTCGTCGTTGGTAAGTTGGGTCCAGGGCCTGGGGAGGGCCTGTTCCTGGGCGTTTCCGAGGATATACTCGCGCCAGTAGTCGTAACCGCTCTGGCGCACCAGGTCGCACCACAACTGCGTGAGCGGCTTGGCCGTTACCTTCGAGAACTGCGCGTAGTCGAGGTTGAGGGACTTGGCGAACTTCAGCGTCTGAGCGACGGACTGGCGGGTCTCCCCCGGGCCGCCCACCAGGAAGAACCCCAGGCTGCGGATGCCGTGCTTGCGCGTGAGGCGGATGGACTCGCGCACCTGCTCGATGGTGATGCGCTTGTTGACCTTGTTGAGCATCTCCTGGATGCCGAACTCGATGCCGTAGTATATGCGGCCGCAGCCTGCGGCGGCCATTTCGCGCAGAAGTTCGTCGTCCACGGAGTCGATTCTCGCGCGGCAGGCCCATGTGAGGTCCAGCCTGCGCCGCCTCATCTCCTGGAAGATCGCCAGGGCCCGCTTGCGGTTGATGAGGAACTCGTAGTCGAAGATGTCGATCTCGCGGATGCCGTACTTCTCGCAGCACTCCTGCATCTCGTCCACGACCACCTGCGGGCTGCGCGGGTTGTACCGCGTCTGTCCGGCCTCGCAGAACAGGCACCCCATCGGGCAACCTTTGCTCGTGACCATCACGGTGAAGTTCTTGCGCTCCGTGGGGAACTCGGCGTAGAGTTCGTTCGGCAGCAGGTGCCGCGCGGGGTTCGGATACAGGTTGAAGTCCGGGTCCTCGCCGTAGTCGGTCTGGATGATCTGGCCGTTGCGTTTGTAGATGAGGCCCGGGACGGCGTCGAAGTGCCGCCCGCCTTCCAGTTCCTCCAGCAGGCGCGGCACGGTGCGGTAGGCGGAGTTGAAGCAGCCGAAGTCGATCTCCGGCGGCGTGACCGACTCTTTCGGGTACACCCGCAGGTTATAGCCGCCGACCATCACGGGCGTGTTCTTCAGCCCGCCGCGAAGATACCGGATCCAGTCGAGCGTCTCGCGGAACATGTACGTCGTCATCATGAATCCGAGGATGTCGGGTTTCCACCGCCTCAGGTGCGCCAGCACCTGGTCCGGCGTCAGCCGCAGCGTCCTTGCGTCGATGATTGTGACGTCGTGGCCGGCCTTTTCGGCGATGGCCGCCACCCAGGCCAGCGACAGCGGCGGGAACAGGCCGAAATACCGCTGCACGATCCTCAGATTCTCCTCGTGCAGTTTGTAGGCAAACGGATTGAACACCAGCGCTACTCTCATGGGTATCCGACCCTTCAACTTGTCACTGGCCACTTGTCACTGGCCACTGGTAAAGGCAACAGAAACTGCAAGTGGCGAGTAGCAAGTGGCCAGTTTACAAGTGGCAAGTGGCAAGTGGCAAGTGGCAAGTGACATTCGTTTTTGGGCATGGTTCAAAGCCCCCGGCACCGCCGGGGGATGATCGGCCCGCACCATCCATCCCCACGCGGTGCGTGGGGCTTGTTTGAACCATGCCCGTTTTTGTCAGTTGTCAGAGCGACATCGGCTCCCGCCAGGGGCGCCCGGCCAGGAACGCCTCCAGGTGCGAGCGGATCGCCTCGGCTAGGCCGGTCCGGCCGGCGGCTGCGGCGGCATCGAGCGCCTGGCGGGCGACCTCTGCGGCACGCTCGAACTGCCCGGCCTCCGCGTACGCCGCCGCCAGCGTGTCGAGGAACTCAGGGGGCGCCGCCCCTGCCATGCGGCAGGCCGCGGCCGCCAGGCGCACCGCCGCCGGGCCGTTCCTGAACCGTTCAAGCGCGCTCGCCGCCAGCAGCCGCGCGACCCGGTTCACCTGCTGGGCGGCGGCAGCGGGGTCCAGCCGGGCCGCTTCGGCAAACTCTCGCAGCGATTCGTCGATGCGCCCGTCCAGAGCGTAGGCCGTGGCGAGCATCCGCCGGGCCTCGGCGTAGTCCGGCTTAAGCCGTATGGCCTCCCGCAGTTCCTCCACGGCCGGGCCATAGCGTTCCTGCCGCAGCAGTGCCCAGCCGAGGTTGCCGTGCGCCTCCGCCAACTCCGGTTTGAGGCGGATGGCCTCCCGGAACTCGCGTGCGGCCCCCTCGGTATCTCTCAGCCGCGCAAGGGCGATGCCCAGGTTGTGGTGGGCCTCGGCAAACCGGGGATTCAGGCGCACCGTCTCGGCGAAGTGTCCGGCCGCCTCCTGCACCTGTTCCTGCTGGTACGCCGCCACGCCGAGGTGGTAATGGATGACGGGGTCCAGCGGCATCAGCCGCAGGGCCTCCCGCAATTCGGCCGCCGCCGCCGGGTAGTTCTCCTGCCCGATCAGTGCGATGCCCAGGTTCGCGCGGGCCTCGCTGTTGTCCGGCGTGAGTCTGACGCAGTGCGTAAACAGGGTCATCCCGTCTCGCCAGAACGGCACCTGCCTGGTGCTGAGGAAACCCAGGGCCGCCACCACGGCCGCCGCCAGCGCCAGCGCGGCGCGCCCCGCAAGGCCGCGGCGGACCAGGGTGCTCAAGGCCGCCCCTGCGGCCACCGCCAGCCCTGCCAGCGGCAGGTACAGGTACCGGTCCGCACGGTATATCGGGTGCGGGACGAGCGGCGACGTCTGGCCCAGCGCCAGCACAAACCACAGCAGGCCGAACAGCAGGGCGCGCGTGCGCCGCAGAAGCCACAGCACGGCGCCCGTTGCCGCCAGCGCCGCGATTCCTGCCGCCGACTCCGCCGAAAAGAACGTCTCCGGCAGCAGGCAGGGGTACAGCAGCGTCAGGTCCGCCGGCCACACCACCGTCCGAAGGTTCAGCGGGAACCATTCCAGCGCCAGCGCCGCCCTCTGCCACGCAGACGGGCTGACTCCGCTCGTATGCACAAGGCCGGGCGCAGCCAGGCTGGCGCAGATGAACTTGAGCGCGACGGCGCCGCCGGCCAGCGCCCAGAGGAACCACGTGCCCGCCACGATCCGCCGCACGCTTCGCATCCGCGCCACCGCCAGGTCGTACGCCGTGACGATAAGCGGGATGGCCGCCGCCCCCACGTTGGCCATGGACGCCATCGCGGCCGACGCCCCGGCCAGGCCGTGCAGCATGGCCACGCGCCGCCGGGGGGCCGACCCCTCCGCCGCACGCCGCGCAGAAACATGCAGATGCACCGTCCCGAGGGCGAACAGCAGCATCAGCAGTTCCTCGCGCCCCGAGATCCATACCACAGGCTCCACGACCAGCGGATGCAGCGCCAGGAGCCCCGCCGCTGCGGCCGCAGCCCCGACCTGCCAGGCCCCGTCTGCGGGCCGCAGCCCTTCGGCGGGCGCCAAGTGGGGTCGCATGCCACCCGCCGCCAGCCGCAGCAGAAGCCAGAACAGCAGCGTCACGTTGGCGACGTGCAGCAAGATGTTCGTCAGGTGATAGCCCTCGGGGCTGGCGCCCCAGAAGCGGTAGTCGATGGCGAACGAGAGCAGCCGGACGGGGTAGTAACTCGTCACCCAGAAGTGCGTGAACATCCACGCCAGGTTCTCCGGGCCGAGGTCCCGGATATGCGGGTTCTCCAGCACATGCTCGTTGTCGTCGTAGCCGACGAAGTCGAAGTTCCGCGCGGGCAGGAACACCAGGACCGTGGCGGCCGCCAGGACGATCGCGGCCGCGGCCACTGCCCATCCATGGATTGCGGAGTGCGGATTGCGGAGTGCGGATTGAACGGCCGACTTGCCCATTTCGCGTTGCCTTGAGCCCCCGGCACCGCCGGGGGATGATCGGCCCGCACCATCCATCCCCACGCGGTGCGTGGGGCTTGTTTGAACCGTACTCGCCGCGCGGTTGTGGGCGGCAGACCGGCCGTACGCGCAAGGGCGCCTTGCCGCGCGTAGCGCGGTGTGTGCGGAGACCCACCGCGCGGTTGCGTGCCGCTTCCTGGTACTCCTGTTATCGGCTATCCGAGGGGCCCGGCATCTCCCCGACAAACTGCCGCGCCCCTGCCGTAGCGTACACTGGCATTGTACGCGCCTGAAGCGAAAGCACCATGCCGATTAAGTTTGCCTCTGATACAATACCCGCATGTCATGTCCCGGCCAATCCTCCGGGTCCGGCCAACACGGCCGGCGGTCGTTCGCCACGACGCACTGGAGCATCGTGGTGGCCGCAGCCCACGGCAGCCGGCCCGACGCCCAGGCCGCCCTGGCGACGCTGTGCGAAACCTACTGGTATCCCCTCTATGCCTACGTGCGGCGCTGCGGTTATGAAAGCCACGACGCTGAGGACCTGACCCAGGAGTTCTTCGCCCGCTTGCTGGACAAGGACTACCTGGCTTCCGTGGATCGCAGCAAGGGCAAGTTCCGCTCCTTCCTGCTGGCATCGCTCAGGCATTTTCTGGCCAACGAGCGGGATCGGGCCAGGGCCAGGAAACGCGGCGGTGGTCAAACCATGCTCTCCTTCGACCGGGGCGAGGCCGAGACCCGCTACCGCCTGGAACCCTCGCACGAGGTGACCCCGGAGAAAGACTTCGACCGGCAGTGGGCCCTCACGCTGCTCGGGCAAGTCCTCCGTGGGCTGGAGGCGGAACACGTCGCCTCCGGAACGCAAAGACTCTTCGAGGAACTCAAGGGATTCCTGACGCAGGCCGAAGGCGCGTGTCGCTACGCCGAGGCGGCGTGCCGCCTGGGGATGACGCAGGGGGCCGCGAAGGTCGCCGTGCATCGCCTGCGCCGGCGATACCGCCGGCTCTTACGGGACCAGATCGCTCAGACCGTGGCCGGGCCCAGGGAGGTGGATGAAGAGATCCGCCATCTCTTTGGGGCCTTCCGGTCCTGAACGATCGGTTTTCCTGTAACCCACCGGCCGGTTTCCTTCTGTAAAGGGTGGAAGCCGCATGGGTGAAAGGAGACGGCCATGAGCCAGGAGAAGCGATGTCCGCAATGTGGGGGCGAACTGCCCGCCAACACGCCCGAAGGCCTGTGCCCGGCGTGCCTGCTGGAGCGCGGCCTGGAAAGCCAGCGTCCGACGGCGGATTCAGCCTCGGGGCCGCAAGAGGCCGCCTCCGCGCCTGCGTTTACGCCGCCCGCGCCCGCGGACCTCGCACCGCACTTTCCGAACCTCGAAATCCTGGAACTCCTGGGCCAGGGCGGCATGGGGGCGGTGTACAAGGCCCGACAGCCGGGGCTGGACCGGCTGGTGGCCCTGAAGGTCCTGCCGCCCGGCATCGGCTACGATGCGGCGTTCGCCGAGCGATTTAAGCGCGAGGCACGGTCGCTGGCGCGCCTGAACCATCCGAACATCGTCGCCGTGTACGATTTCGGCGAGGCCGCCGGCCTGTTCTACTTCGTCATGGAATACGTCGACGGGGTGAACCTGCGGCAGATGGAACGCACGGAGCGCCTGGCGCCCCGCGAGGCCCTCGGCATCGTGGTCCAGGTGTGCGAGGCCCTCCAGTACGCCCACGACGAGGGGATCGTCCACCGCGACATAAAGCCCGAGAACATCCTGCTCGATAAGAAGGGCCGCGTGAAGATCGCCGACTTCGGCCTGGCCAAGTTGCTCGCCAAGGCCCCGGCCGACTTCGCCCTGACTCAGCCGCAGCAGGTCATGGGCACGCCCGCCTACATGGCCCCGGAGCAGGTGGAGCATCCGGCCGAGGTGGACCAGCGGGCCGACATCTACTCGCTGGGCGTGGTGTTCTACGAGATGCTGACGGGCGAGTTGCCGCTGGGCCGCTTTGCCGCGCCGTCGCAGAAGGTCCAGGTGGACGTGCGGCTGGACGAGGTGGTCCTGAAGACGCTGGAGAAGGAGCCGGCCCGCCGCTATCAGCAGGCCAGCCAGGTCAAGACCGACGTGGAGCAAATCAGCCGCGCGCCGCAGGCGCCGCCCGCGCTGGCGCCCGCCGCCGCGCCCGCCGCGGGTGCGCCGGCCGCGGTCGCCCTAGGCGAGGCGGAAGCCGTCCGGCAGCGTCTGCGCATACCGGCCATCGGCCTCATGGTGGCGGGCGCGCTGGCGTGTCTGGGTCTTCCGGTGTTCCTTGGGGGGGCCATCCTCCAATTGGCGGCAGAGGGAATGTTACGCAGAGGGGCTCGTGGGGGGCATCTGTTCCTGGCGCCTGCGGAAACGATCATCCTGTGCTGCATGGCGGCCAGCGGCATCCTGGTGATCGTGGGCGCGGCGAAGATGCTGCGCCTCAAGTCGTACGGTCTAGCCGTGGCGAGCAGTATGCTGGCGATGCTGCCGTGCACACTGGGGTTCCCGGTTGGGGTGGTCATGGGCATCTGGGCGCTCGTGCTCCTCCGCCGGCCGGAGGTGCAACGGGCGTTCGCGGCCGCGCGGGCGAAGCCGAAGCCGGCGCCCGGGATTTCAGCGCCCCCGCCGCCGCAGGCCCCAGCGCAGCATGCCGGCAAAGGGCGGCAGACAAGGACGGCGTGGATTGTCGCGATTGTTGTGGCGGGAATCATCGTCGGCGGCGTCCTGCTCCTGGCGGCAATTTCCATAATTGGCGGCAGTCTGGCGTTGTTCCTCCGGGCACCCGGCCGCCTGGAGCGGACATCAGGGGAGGCGGACACCCGTATCGTGGGGGTTATAGATACGGGCCTGTCGCAGCCGAACCAACTCGACCTTGGCGGCGGGGTCACGATGAAACTGGTTCTCATCCCGGCCGGCAGGTTCATGATGGGGTCGCCGGATTCCGAGAAGGGGCGTGTGCCCCACGAAGGCCCGCAACACGAGGTGACCATCTCAAGACCGTTCTACATGGCCGCGACGGAAGTGACCCAGGCCCAGTACCAGGCGATCATGGGTACGAATCCGAGTTTCTTCCAGGGCGAGTTAAATCCGGTGGAGCACGTTTCCTGGACTGACGCCACGGAGTTCTGCAAGAAACTCTCCGTGAGAACCCGCCGGACCGTCCGCCTGCCGACCGAGGCCGAGTGGGAATACGCCTGCCGCGCGGGCAGCAGCACCAGGTTCTGTTTCGGCGATGCCGATGAGGTCCTTGGCGACTATGCGTGGACCGAGGCCAACAGCGGCGGCACGACGCATCCCGTCGGCCGAAAAGAGCCGAACGCCTGGGGCCTCTACGACATGCACGGGAACGTGTGCGAATGGTGCGCGGATTGGTACGGCGCGTATCCCGATGGCCCGGCGACGGACCCCCAGGGGCCGGCGTCCGGAACGTATCGCGTTTTGCGCGGCGGTTGTGTGCTCACTGCGCCGAGTGTGGACCGCTGCGGGCTTCGGGTTCTCGACCCCCCGAGCAAGCGCACCGCCATCTACGGGTTTCGGGTGGTGGTGGCTGTGCCAGGGTCGCCCGCGCCTGCGGCACCGGCGCCGGATGATTGAAGTGTAAAACCGGAATGAGCAGAAAGAAGGGCGGAAGACCATGCAGAGGACGGTTGCAGGAGCGGTCGAGTTGGTGGATAATCGCCGTCGGCCATCCTGCCGTCTGCGGCGGACGAAAGCCCGCCAGCCGGCGACCCGTTCAAGGGGGTCCCGGCTCGCCAGCCGTCCCGCCTTGGGCGGGCCGTGCCAGGGGCGGCGCCGCAGCAAGCCGGCTGACGCGGGGCGGCGGAACCCGGATGCCGAAGGTGTCAAGGGAAACCATGAACGCCGTCAATCGCCGCGAGTTCTTGAAGTGGTCCGCCGCAGGGGCTGCGGCCCTGGCGCTGCCGCGATGGCTCGCGGCGGCGGAGGGTGTCGCGGCCGGCAAGCCGAACATCATCTTCATCCTGTTCGACGACCTCGGCTACGGCGAACCGCCGACGTTCCGCAAGGACTCGCCGCTGAAGATGCCGAACCTGGATCGCCTGGCCCAGGAGGGCGTCAGGTTCACCGATGCCCACTGCGCTGCGGCCGTTTGCACGCCCACGCGCTACGGAGTGCTCACGGGGCGCTATCCGTTCCGTATCGGGCAGTTCGGCGTGCTGAACTTCAATTCCAAGCCCATCATCGAGAAGCAGCGCATGACCGTGGCCTCGATGCTCAAGGCGCGTGGCTATCACACCGCCTGTTTTGGCAAGTGGCATCTTGGTATGAACTGGGGGGACGTGAAGGCCGAGGCCGCCGCCAAGGCCGCCGCGCCCGTGGCCGACGGCCCGACGACGCGCGGGTTCGACGTCTTCTGCGGCTACACCGAGGCGCGGAGCATCCGCACGGTGATCGAGAATGACCGCGTCCTGGGCACGTTCGAGCCGGTCGAGGTCCAGCCCCTGATGGCCAGGAAGGCGGCCGAGTACATCGGCGACCGGGCGAAGGACCGCAAGCCGTTCTTCCTCTACCAGCCGCTGAGCATCCCGCACGTGCCGCATGTGCCCGCAAAGGAGTTCGAAGGCAAGAGCGGCCAGGGCGTTTACGGCGACTGGATCTTCGAGGGCGACTGGGTAGTCGGCCAGATTCTCGGTGCGCTCCAGCGCAGCGGCCTCGCCGAAAACACTCTCATCATCGCCTCCAGCGACAACGGCGCCGAGGGCCGCGAGTATCCCCCGCTGCGCGGCTCAAAGCGCAGCATCTACGAGGGCGGGCACCGCGAACCGTTTGTCGCCCGCTGGCCGGGCAAGATCAGGCCGGGCACGGTTTGCGAGGACACGGTCTGCCTGAACGGCCTCCTGGCCACGTGCGCCGAGATCGTGGGCGAGAAGTTGCCCGACGGCGCCGGAGAAGACAGCGTGAGTTTCCTGCCGCACCTCCTGGGCGCCGCGAAGGGGCCCGTCCGCGAGGCCACCGTCCACCAGTCGTCGGCGGGCGACCTTGCGATCCGCCAGGGGCCGTGGAAACTCATTTTCTTCAAGAGCGGCAAACGCGAACTCTACAACCTGAAGGACGACCTGAGCGAGACCAGGGACGTGCTGGCCGCGAACCCCGACGAGGTCGAGCGCCTGGCGAAACTCATGCAGCAGTACATCGACAACGGGCGCAGCACGCCGGGCGCGCCGCAGAAGAACGGCATCGGTTTCGCGCTGCCCAAGCCCGTTGCCGGGGGCGCCGGCGAAGAAGGCGGCGAAGGCGGCGCCAGGAAACGCAAGAAGGCCGGATGACGGCAGGGGCCGCATCGCCGCGCGAGCATCAGCCAGGAGAAGAGAAATGCACGGACACACGCGACGGGACTTCCTGAAGTACGCCGGGGCGGGCGCTGCGGCGCTCGCGGCGCCGAAGTGGTTCAGCGCAGCCGAGTCGCGGCCGGCCGGCCGGCGACCCAACATCCTCGTCATACTCGCCGACGACCAGGGCTGGGGCGACCTGAGCGTCCACGGCAACGTCAATCTTGCCACGCCGAACATCGACTCGCTCGCCCGCTCCGGCGCTCTTTTGGAGCGGTTCTTCGTGTGCCCTGTGTGCTCGCCAACGCGGGCCGAGTTTCTCACCGGGCGTTACCATCCTCGCGGCGGCGTGCACAACGTCACCACCGGCGGCGAGCGGCTGAATCTGGACGAGAAGACCATCGGCGACACTTTCAAGGCCGCCGGCTATGCCACCGGCGCGTTCGGCAAGTGGCACAATGGCATACAGTATCCGTATCATCCCAACGGGCGCGGCTTTGACGAGTTCTATGGGTTTTGCTCCGGGCACTGGGGTGATTATTTCGACGCGTTGTTCCTGGACCACAACGGGCGTCTTCTGCCGCACGGCAACGGGTTCCTCATCGACGAGTTGACCGACCACGCCCTCGCGTTCATCGAAGAGAACAAGGGCCGCCCGTTCTTCTGCTACGTGCCTTACAACACGCCGCATTCCCCCATGCAGGTGCCCGACCGGTTCTACGCGAAGTTCGCCGATCTTGCCCTGAAGATGCGGAACCGCAATCCGGCGTCCGAGGACACCGCCTTTACGCGCGCCGCCCTGGCCATGTGCGAGAACATCGACTGGAACGTGGGCCGGCTCCTTGCGCGGCTGGATGAGTTGAAACTGGCCGAGAACACCATCGTTATCTACTTCAGCGACAACGGCCCGAACAGTTGGCGCTGGAACGGCGGCATGAAGGGCCGCAAGGGATCCACCGACGAGGGCGGCGTGCGCGCCCCGTTTCTCATTCGCTGGCCCGGGCACATCCCGGCCGGCGCGCGGATACCCCATATCGCCGGGGCCATCGACCTGCTGCCCACGCTGGCGGACCTGGCCGGCATCCCGGTCGCCGGCAGCAAACCGCTCGACGGCATCACCCTGAAGCCGCTGCTGACGGGGGCCGCCGGCGACTGGCCGGACCGCATGATCTTCTCGCATTGGGGCGGAAAGGTCAGCGTGCGGACGCAACGCTACCGCCTCGACAACGCCGGGCAGTTGTTCGACATGCAGGCCGACCCCGGCCAGGACCGCGACGTCGCGAAGGAGCAGCCGGAGGTTGCCGCCCGTTTGTCGAAAGCCCTGGCCCGATGGAAAGAGGAAATGCTGCCGGGCCTCAAGAACGACGACCGTCCTTTCCCGGTCGGGTATCCGGAATTCCCCGTCACGCAACTCCCGGCCCGCGACGGCGTGCCGCACGGCAACGTGAAGCGCAGTGCCTCGGCGCCCAACTGCTCCTACTTCACGAACTGGACGGCCGCCGCGGACAGCATCACCTGGGACGTTCAAGTGGCCGCCGCCGGCCGATACGAGGCGGTCATCTACTACACCTGCCCGAAGGCGGACGTCGGCTCCACCGTCGAGTTGAGCCTGGGTGGCAGCCGCATCCAGGCAGTGGTGTCCGAGGCCAACGATCCTCCCTTGCGCGGCGCGGAACACGATCGCGTCCCGCGCAAGGGCGAATCGTACGTGAAGGACTTCAGGCCGCTGCGCCTGGGTGTCGTCGAACTCAAGGCAGGCCGCGGCCCCTTGACCCTGCGCGCGCCCGCGGTGCCCGGGAAACAGGTTATGGATGTGCGGTTGCTCCTGCTGACCCTGCTGCAATAATCCCGGCCGCCGTGGGCCGGCAAACGGCAAGGAGAATATTGAATGTGAAATATTGAATATTCAATATTCAACATTCTCATTGCCTTTTTGCACCCGGCCGGTGACATGCTTTCGCTTGCGAAAGAATGAGTCCTGCGGCCGGCGGCCATGCTTTCGCAAAGGCGCGAAAGCATGGCACCCTCCGGCGACGCGGATGCCGCGAGATTCGCATGCCGAAACGGAGCGTGCCGGTTCCGGCCAATCAGCACGATCATCGAAAAAAGGGAATCCAACCATGACCACGCGGCGCGACTTTCTGAAACTCGCCGGCCTTGGGGCGTGCGCGGTGGCGGTGCCGTCGTGGGCGCTGCGGGCGGCGGCCGGGACGGCCCCGTCCCGCAAGCCGAACTTCCTCGTGATCGTGATGGATGACATGGGATTCTCCGACGCCGGCTGCTACGGCGGCGAGATTGCCACGCCCAATCTGGACCGCCTTGCGGCCGGCGGCATCCGGTTCACGCAGTGCTACTCCACGGCCCGGTGCTGGCCCTCGCGGGCCTGCATCCTGACCGGCTACTATGCGCAGCAGGTCCGCCGCGATGCGATGCCGGGCCTGGCCGGGGGCGCGGGCGGGAAGCGCCCCGCGTGGGCGCGGCTGTTGCCGGAGATGCTCAAGCCCCTGGGCTACCGGACCTATCACTCCGGAAAGTGGCATGTGGACGGCACGCCGCAGCAGGGCGGCTTTGACCGCGCGTTTGAGTACAGCGATAGCGACCATCACTTTCTGCCGGCCAGGAAGATGGCGGCAATCGACCCGCCGCTCCAACCCATCAAGCCTGAGGAGGGCTATTACGCGAGCACGGCCATTGCGGACCACGCCATTCGTTACCTCAAGGAGCACGCCGAGAATCACGCGGACCGTCCTTTCTTCCAGTACCTGGCATTTACCGAGCCGCACTTCCCCATCCAGGCGCTCCGGGAGGACATTGACCGCTATCGCGACCGCTACCTGGAAGGATGGGATGCCATCCGCCAGAAGCGCTGGAAGCGGATGACCGAGTTGGGCCTCATCAACTGCCCGCTGTCGAAGCCCGACCCGGACAGCATACCCGGCTGGAACCTCAAGCCGGAAGACATGCAGAAACGGATTGGGCCGGGCGAGGTCCCGAAGGCGATCCCGTGGGAGCAACTGACGGACGAGCAGAAGCGGTTTCAGGCGACCAAGATGGCCATCCACGCCGCGATGATCGACCGCGTCGACCGCGAGATCGGCCGCGTCCTGGATCAACTCAAGGCGATGAACGCCTGCGAGAACACGGTCCTCTTCTTCGTCTCCGACAACGGGGCCAGCGCCGAACAGATGATCCGGGGCGACGGGCACGACCCCGCCGCGACGCCGGGCTCGGCGAAGTCGTATCTCTGCCTCGGGCCGGGCTGGTCCACGGCGTGCAACACGCCGCTCAGGCTCCACAAGGTGTGGGTGCACGAGGGGGGCATTTCGTCGCCGCTCATCGTCCATTGGCCCGCGGGCATCCGGGCGCGCGGCGAGTGGCGTCGCGACGTGTGCCACTTCATCGACCTGGCGCCGACGATGCTGGAACTGGCCGGCGGCCGCCGGCCGGAGCAGTGGGAAGGCAAGCCCGTTCCGCCGCCGCCCGGCGTAAGTCTTGTGCCGGCCTTGGCGAGCGACGGGGCGGTTGCGCACGAGTATCTCTGGTGGTGCCACTCGGGCAATCGCGCCATCCGCGTGGGCGACTGGAAACTCGTGGCCGACGGCGCTGCCGGGCCGTGGGAACTCTACGACCTGCGCTACGACCGCTCGGAATCCAGCAACCTGGCCGACAAGCAGCCCGAGAAGGTCCGGGATCTGGCCGAACGCTGGACCCGCGCGGCGGAGGAGTTCCGTATCACGGCCACCGGCGATGCGGCGCCATCGGCAGCCGGCAAATAAGAGCCGCGGCAAGGCGGGCAAGGCCGGCGCGGGCAATAGCGGGCGCGGCAGGCCGTTCCACCAGGCGAGTGCTCTGTCAAACGTGAAACGATGAGTGGCCGGGTGGCATGGCCACGCTGTTGCGTGGCCATGTGCACCGAGGGCGCCACATGGTCACCCAACAGGGTGACCATGCCGCCCCTCAGTTGACGTATGACAGAGCACTGGGATCGGCGCTGTTGCGGAGCCGCCTTAAAGGAGCGACAACGCATGGGTGCCCAAACCGTCAAGCGGCGGGACTTCCTGAGATATGCGGCCGTGGGCGCGGCGGCGCTCGTGCTCCCGCGGTGGTCCCGGGCGGCAGCGCCGACGGGCGCGCGGCCCAACTTTCTCCTCCTGATTGCCGACGACCTGAACCTGCACGACCTCGGCTGCATGGGCAACCCCGACGTCAAGTCGCCGAACATCGACCGCCTGGCGCGCGACGGCATGACGCTGCGCGCCATGTACACGCCGGCGCCCACCTGCTCGCCTTGCCGCCACGCGCTCTACACCGGCCTGTTCCCCGTCCGAAGCGGCGCGTACCCGAACCACACGCGGGCCTACGACGGCACGGCCAGCATCTTCACGCACCTGAAGGCGCTGGGGTACCGCGTGGGCTTGCAGGGCAAGACGCACGTCGGGCCGCCGGCCACGTTTCCGTGGGAGTACATCCACTCCAGCCCCGACAACGCCGAGGCCTTTGCCGCCTTCATCACGCGCGACAGATCGCAGCCCTGGCTGGCGGTCTTGGCGTCGCACGACCCGCACTCGCCCTGGACCCGCGGTCCGCGGGACCTTCACAGGCCCGACGTCCTCAAGATCCCGCCGTACCTGCACGACAACGCCGTGACCCGCAAGAACCTCGCGGAATATTACGCCGAGATCACGCAACTCGACACGCAAGTGGGCGCGTGTCTGAAGGCGGTCGAGGAATCCGGCCAGGCCAATAACACGCTCGTTCTCTTCGTGAGCGAGCAAGGCAGTTCGTTCCCGTGCGGCGGCAAGTGGTCGCTCTACGACAACGGCATCCGGGTCGCCACATTCGCCCGATGGCCGGGCAAGATCAGGCCCGGCTCCGCCAGCGATGCGCTCATGCAGTACGTTGACGTGCCGCCAACGTTCCTCGAAGCCGCCGGCGCCGACCCGACGAAGATCGACACCGGCTGCCCCGACGCCAACGGCAGCCGCGGCTTCGACGGCCGCAGTTTCCTGGCGGTGCTGCTCGGCAAGGCCGACAGGCTCCGCGATTACGTCTTCGCGCAGCACACCACCGTGGGCATCATCGGCTACAAGGAGCCGTACCCGATGCGCTCGGTCTGCGATGGGCGCTACAAACTGGTTCGCAACCTTGCGCCGAGCAACACGTACTGGATTGCCGGAATCCACGGCACGGCCATTTTCAAATCCTGGGAAGAGGATGCCGTGAAAGACCCGCGGCTGGCCGAATGGGTCAAGTGGCTCTCGCACCGGCCCGCCGAGGAACTCTACGACCTCCAGGCCGACCCGTACGACATGAAGAACCTGGCCGAGGACCCGAAGTTCGCCGACATCAAGGCCCGCCTCGCCCGCGAACTCGATGCCTGGATGGCGCAGCAGGGCGACAAGGGCATGGAAACGGAACTCAAGGCCAAGTCGCGCCAGGGGTCGGGGCGCGGCGAAGACGCCTCCGACGAGAAGGTCGAGGGCCAGGCGAACAAGCCGGCCAAGGCCAAGGCGAAGAGAAAGCAGTGACGCCCCGTCCGCGGCCGCAGGGCGGCAACCGTCGGCCCGGCCGACACGGAGCGTAACGGGCCGTTCTATCCGGCGAGGATGGGCAGCGCTACGGAGTCATCTGGAAGAAGGGAGAACGCATGGATATCCAGAACGTCAAGCGGCGCGAGTTCCTGAAGCGCCTCGGCATGGGTGCGGCGGCGATGGCGCTGCCGCGAGCGCTCCGCGGGGCGGAGGCCGGCCCGCGCCGGCGGCCGAACGTCGTCGTGCTGCTGACCGACGATCAGCGCGGCGACACCATCGCCGCCCTCGGCAACCCGCACATCCAGACGCCGAACCTCGACGCCCTCGTTAACCGCGGCTTCACCTTCCGCCAGGCCTACTGCCAGGGCGGATACAGCGGGGCGGTGTGCCTGCCCGCGCGGCAGATGATCCTCAGGGGCCGCTCCTGGCTTGCGCCGCGATTCAGGGAGCAGTGGCAGGAGCAGAACTTCCCGAAGACGATGAACGAGGCCGGCTACGCCACGTTCTTCCTCGGCAAGGCCGGCAACAACGATACGCCGGTCCTGAAGGTCTTCGAGTCGGAGAACTTCGACAACCGCAAGGGGGAGGGCGTTGTTCCCGGCAAGGAGATGGCCGACGGCGTCATCGCCTACCTCCAGGAGTGGAAGAAGCAGCGGGACGCCGGCGCAGCGCAGCCGTTCTTCATGCACCTTGCGCCGCCTCATCCGCACGACCCGCGGGTCGCCCCGAAGGAGTTCCTCGACAGGTACGATGTGGCGAAGATGCCCCTGCCGCCGAACTATCTGCCGTTCCACCCCTTCGATAACGGCGAACTTCTCGTCCGCGACGAGAGGCTCCTGCCCTGGCCGCGCACCGAGGATGCCGTCCGCCGCGAACTCCGCGACTACTACGCCGACATCACCTGCCTCGACGCCCAGATCGGCCGCATCTTCCAGGCCCTTAAGGACGTCGGAGAGTTCGACAACACCATCTTCGTTTTCACCGGCGACCAGGGTGTGGCCATCGGCAGCCACGGCCTCATGGGCAAGCAGAACCTTTACGAGGACTCGATGAAAGTGCCCGTCATCTTCGCGGGACCGGGCGTGCCGCAGGGGAAGGCGTCCGACGCCCTCGCGTACCATTTCGACATCTACCCGACGATTTGCGAACTCACCGGCGCAAAGGCCCCCGCCCAGATCGACGGCAAGAGCCTCCTTGCCGTCATGCAGGGCAAGGCCGAGGGCGTCCGCGACGCGGTCCTCCTCGGGTACAAGGAGTTCCAGCGCGCCGTCCGTCGCGGGCAGTGGAAACTCATCCGGTACCCCCAGGTCAACAAGACCCAACTTTTCGACCTCCAGG
Source organism: Planctomycetota bacterium (assembly GCA_016872895.1). Lineage (GTDB taxonomy): Bacteria > Planctomycetota > Phycisphaerae > FEN-1346 > FEN-1346 > VGYT01. Next base: position 33,849 of record VGYT01000003.1, on the reverse strand, counting down.
CCGACCCGCGCGAGATCAAGGACCTCGCCGGCGCCCCGGCCCACGCCGAGAAGGTGAAAGAACTGATGGCGCTCATGGCCGCCGAGCAGAAGCGGTTCGGCGACACGCTGCCGCTGGAAGTTGCCAATCCGAGGCCGGCGGAAGTGAACCTGGACTTTTTCTCCAGGCAGCCGCAAGGTGAAAAGCCCAAGGCGGCCAAGGCGAAACAGAAAAAGGGCGGAGGCAATCCGTAACGTGGACCGACGCGAATTTCTCATCGCGGCGGGCGCAGCGGCGGCCGCCGCGGGGGCCATGCTTTCGCGCCTTCGCGAAAGCATGGTCGCCGGGCGCCGGGCCCATGCTTTCGCAAGCGAAAGCACAGCACCCCCCGGCGACGCGGCCGCCGCGCCGCCCGCGAGCAGGCCGAACCTTCTCTTCATCCTTGCCGACGACCTCGGCTGGCGCGACACGTCGCTCTACGGCAGCACGTTCTACGAAACGCCGAACGTCGAGCGCATGGCCAAGCGCGGCATGATGTTCACCAACGCCTATGCGGCCAACCCGCTCTGTTCGCCCACCCGGGCGAGCATCCAGACGGGCCTTTGGCCCGCCCGCATCGGCATCACCGCGCCGGCCTGCCATCTGCCGGAGGAGAAGTTCGAGGAAACCGTCGGCGAGCGCGGCTCGCCCGAGGTGAAGGTCCTCAGTTGCGCGAGCGCCACGCGCCTGAAGCACGAGTACTGCACCCTGGCCGAGGCCCTGCACGATGCCGGCTACCGCACGGGCCACTTCGGCAAGTGGCACCTGGGGCAGGAGCCGTACGACCCGCTCCACCAGGGTTACGACGCGGACGTGCCGCACTGGGGCGGCCCCGGCCCCGCCGGAAGTTACATCGCGCCGTGGAAGTTCCCGGCCAGGTTGAACTTCACGGGCCCGCCGGGCGAGCACATCGAAGACCGCATGGCCGCCGAGGCCGTGAAGTTCCTCAAGGAGAACAAGGACCGCCGGTTCTTCATGACCTACTGGTGCTTCTCGGTCCACTCGCCGTTCGACGCCAAGAAGGAGTATATCGAGAAATATCGCACTAAGGCCGACCCGAAGAACCCCCAGCGCAACGCGCTTTATGCTGCCATGGTCCGGAGCATGGACGACGCCGTCGGGCGCCTCCTCGACGCGCTCGACGAACTCGGCCTGGCCGAGAGCACCATCGTCGTCTTCTTCTCCGATAACGGCGGCGTCCATTGGACCGGGCACAAGGGCACGGGCAACGAAGACGAACTCACGCGCATCCCGATCACGAGCAACGCCCCCCTCCGCGGCGGGAAGGCCACGATCTACGAGGGCGGCACACGCGTGCCGTGCATCGTCATCTGGCCCGGCCAGGTGAAGCCCGGCGCAAAGAGCGACGCCGTTATCCAGAGCATCGACTTCTACCCGACGATCCTCGACATGCTCGACCTTAAGGCCAGGGAAGGGCTGAAGTTCGACGGCACGAGCATAGTGCCCGTGCTGCGCGGGGCGGACCGCCTGCCGCGCGAGGCTATCTTCTGCTTCTTCCCCCACTCAACGCCCGCCACGGGGGCGCTGCCGTCGGTCTATGTGCGCAAGGGCGACTGGAAACTCATCCGCATCTTCCACGACGGCCCGAACTTCGCCCACCGTTACGAGTTGTACAACCTCAAGACCGACGTCGGCGAGACCGCCAACCTCGCCGACGAGATGCCCGACCGGGTGAAGGAACTCGATGCCCTCATCGAAGGATTCCTGAAGGACTCCGGTGCGGTCCTCCCGAAGCCCAACCCCGCTTACGGCCCCGGCGTGCAGGGGGAAAAGAGAAGGAGAATGTTGAATGTGAAATATTGAATATTCAATATTCAACATTCTCCTTGCTTTTCTCGCGGCGGCCAGGACCCCTGCATGTTCAGCCGCCTGCGGGCGGCGGCCCCGCTGAACGGCGGGTAACGCGCTTGCGTCAACCAACGGGGGCGGCTGGGAAAAGGAATGTTCCGGACAATGTGGTCAGGGCGTCATCTTGCGTTTCCCGAGGGCGCGGGGGAATTGGCAAGGCGCCGCTACGGGGCCGGTTTCCCCTCATCGGGCCGCGCGGGTTCCAGCGACCACGTGATGGTGTTCCGCTCCGGCTTCAGGCCGGCCAGGGGACCCGGGACGCGCTCCTGACGATTCAGCCCGTGGATGTCCGTATCCACGGAAATGGCCTTGCCGTAGCGGTCCTCGATGGTCTGCCCGACGGTGGGCAGCACCCCTACCAGGGCGGCGTCGACGCGCGGGCCGCGCAGCCCCGCCGCCTTGCCCACCGCGAAGGTGAACGTGACGCCCAACGGGGTCTCCTCGCGGCGGAGGTCCGTCTTGAAGGGGTCCACCACGTTGCGGCCATCACCGAAGGTGCTCTTGCCGGCGCCTTCCAGGAAGAGGTTGCCGTCCGAGGCGTACCCTGATGCCTCCTTCACCTTCTCCAGCCCCCGACGGATGAAGATGTTGTTGTACCACTTGTCATCCTGCGGGATGCCGACCTTGCGGTCAACGGTCGTCCGGGTGTGCGGCCGGTAGTACTGCGACCGCCGCCGGGTGTCCGAGACCATCTCGAACGCGCAGTCGGCGAAGAGGTTATGGGCGAAGACCGTCCCCTCGGAGTTGCTGCGGACCCCCTGGCCGACGAGCACGTTGTTGTCCGCCAGGATGGGCCCGTGGTCCATTTCCAGGAAGACGGCGGCCGCCTTCGTGTCGTAGATGATGTTGCCCGTAATGCGCGTGCCCTGGTTGCCCCAGTCCATCCAGATGCCGAACGCGCCGTGCGACTGGTGATCGACGCGCCGGATCAGGTTCCCGGCAATGACCGTGTCCACGGACTCGTGGAACTTGATGGCGGCGGTCTCCCATCCGCCGAACTCCTTGCGGTAGTTGGTGTCTTCGATGAGGTTCCCGGCGATCAGGCACCGCGTCGCGCCCTTCTGGCCGGCGATGCCCGCCTCGCCGCACCGCCGAATCCAGTTGCGGCGGACGACGTGGTCGCCGAAGGCGTCGATGTCGTCGTAGTCCACGCCCGGGGCGTGCCCGAGCACGATCCCCACGCAGCGGGCGTTGGTGACCCGGCAGTTCTGGATGATCCAGTGCTTGCCCATCCGCGGGCCGATGGTCCCCATCTGGACCGCCAGGCCCGGCGGCTGCCAGTTCTCCGCCGAGTGCATCAGGTGAAACCCCTCGACGGTAATATACTTGAGGCCGCTCTCCGTCGGCATGAACACGCTCTCGCGGACGTTGATTTCCGCGAGTTCGCGGTTGGGGTTCGCCCGGCCGAAGTTGGCCCGGATGATGGTCGTCTGCTGCACCACTTGACAATGCCACGTGCCTTCCCGCTGTTTGACCGCCTCCGGAGCCTGTTGCTCGGCCAGCGCCTCGCCGTTCAGGTACACGTCGCCCCGGCGGTGCCACTGCCCGTATTCGAGCCAGCCGCCCGAGAGGGTCAGCGCGTAGGGGTTGTAATCGCCGAAGAAGGCGTTGGGCAACTCCGCCTTCCAAGCGCCGCCGCCTTCCGGCGCCCACGACGTGATGCGCTCGGACCCCTTGATCAGGACCTCCTGGCCCGCAGCCGCCCGGTAGGTGATGCGGCTCTGCTCGCTCGTGCCGCCGCGGGCGGGCTTCACCCATTCGCGGTACGTTCCGGCGTGGACCGTCACCGTGTCTCCGGGCTGGGCGGCGGCCGCCGCCTTGCTGATGGTGAGGTAGGGTCGGGTCTGGTCGCCGGCGGCGGCATCGTCTCCCGTCTTGGCGACGTGGATTTCCCGCGCGGAAGCCGCGGCCGCGCCCACGAGGACGGCCGCCCAGGCCGCCAGAGACACCATCCAGGGTCGTGCTGACATAGGTGGCTCCCTTCCATGCCGCGAAGTGGCCGTCGCGACCTGCCGTATCGGCCATCGCAGGCGTTCTATCCTTCCTCGTCCCGGTCCACGTACTGAGGCGGACTCTTGCCCACGCGCTTGGTGACCTTCGGGTACTTGCCGGCCCCAGCCTTCTCCTTGATGTCCGTAACGTTGATCTGGTGCCACCAGTCGTCGCCGAAATCAAACCAGTAGCCGAAGGCGTCGCCCTTCTTCAGGCCAAGCGAGCCGATGGACGTGCGCGTCACGTCGCCCGCGGCCCTCCGCCTTCCGGGGATCGGGTTCTCGAACTCGCCGGACAACACGTACCTTTGCGCCTTCGAGTCCATCGGCCCCTTGCCGCCGACCTGGAACTCGTACATGTGCTGGTCCTCGCGCCCGAAGGCGTCGAAGATGGCGTAGTGCAGGTCTTTGAGCGTCTGGTCGCCGCGAATCTGGATCGTCCGGCAGATGACCCTGTTCTGCTTGATGAACTTCTCGGTCATGGGACCGCCGATGATGCAGACCTCCAGCGTGAAGAGCCGGTCATCCGTAGGGACCGATAGCGGTTCTCCCGTATCGCGATTCTCTGGTGCCAAAGCCGACCTCCTCGCTTTGAAATAAACCACAGTCACAAAATGCAGTTGCATCGGCCGATGGCCTCTGCCAGGCCGAGCGCCTGAAAGACGCTCGCCTCTTCGAGGCACAGGCTGACGTTTAGGTTCGGCGTGCGGCTGCGGATGATCGCGATCAGACGCCGGTACAGTTTGACCCGAAGGTGTGCGGGGTAACGCAACCGGCCGTCCGATGAGGGGCCGGTCGGGTCGAACGCATCCGAAATGGCGTTTGACCGCCCGAGGCGGTGTTCCATGAGACCCCGTGCCGCCCGGTAGGAGCAGATGCCGCCAAGGGTGATACGGTCCAACGGGACTTCGGCCAGAATCTCCCCAAGAAACCTCTTATAGGCCTCCTCCCAGCCCGGTAGCGGTATGATGGGCATGACGACCGCGCGGACGGGGTAACCGGCTTCGGCGCACCGCTTCATCGCCTCGATACGTTCGGCGAGGGGCGGCGTGCCTGCCTCGAAGACCGTGATTGTTTCGGCCGGATTGAGCGACCAGGACAAGATGGTGTGTCCCCCGTGATCGAGGTCCAACAGGTTCCCGACGCTGGCGGACTTCGTCAGCAGCACCATCCGGGCATAGCGGTGGGCCGCAAAGAAGGGAACCAGCGTCCGCGAGTAGCCGGTCAGCGGGTCCAGGGCAAGGCCGTCCTGGAGTTTTCCGAGGTAGAATGCCGTTGGCTCGGCCAGACGCGTCGCCATGCGGTCAATTCCGGCGAGGATCTCGGGCAGGTTAAGGAAGACCTTAACCGTCGGCGAGAAACGGACGCCCGGCGTCCCGGCCAGGTAACAGTATTGGCACCCATAAGGGCAGAAACCGTAAGGTGAGAAATGCCAGTAGTTGGGGCAGGTGTTTCCCTCTTCGCGGCTCTGGCGGACGGCACTGCGATGTTCGCCGAGCACAAGGGTCCGCTTTCCCCGCCGCAGGGCGGCAGCCGCATCGGCCTCGCCCAGGTCGACGCGGTTGTGCGGAACTTCGGCTTGGTCAACGACTTCTGCCTCCGGGTAGGCTTGGCGTATCCGCTCGGCCAACATGCGTCGGGCGGGCGTGGTCCGGCTGCCGCGCGCGAGAACTATCCGCTCTGGTCTGAATCCTGGGGCGGGCAGTGGCGTGTAACCGGCATCGTCCGAGGCGGAGAACAAGTCTCTCACTGGCCGACTCCCGTCTCCGATGTCCTGGGCAACGGATACCTAACACATACCTTACAGCCTTGGCCCTGTCAAGCAGAATCCGCTGCACCAGACTGGTATAGGGGCTGACCTCTCTCCGCGCATCACATCCGCCCGGGCCCAACTGTGGCGCCAAGTCCAACAGAATCAAGCGGCACGCGGCACCAGCCGATACCTATGATTGCCGCAGGAGCATACAGTCCATGCCGGGGCGCGCCAACAATGTGATCCGCTACGCCATCTACACCCGCCAGTCGGTCGAGAAGATCGACGACCTCGGTTCGTGCGAAGTCTAGTTCATCACCTGCCGCGACCATGCTCGGGCCACGGGCGAGGCGAACCTTCGTTGGACCGGCCAGCGGTTCGACGACGAAGGCTGCTCCGCTGCAACCCTCGGCCGACCGGCCATGCGCAAACTACGGAAGGTCATTGACCTGGGCGGCATCGACCGGCTCTACGCCGTCGCCCGGCCAGCGGTCACTCTTGTCTTGACTCGGCGTTTGGTGGCGCGCCACCTCCGGCGGCCGCGACCTTCGCGCGGAACGCCTCGTCGAGGCTGAGAATCTCGCCGGCCTGGATACATTCGTTGAAGACGCCGCGCACCAGTTGCATGCTCGTCGTCGGTCCCATGGAGATGACTTACTTCCGGCCATCCGGTCCGATGAAATGGTTTTCAAGCGGCGTGGAACCCTCCGGGCTTCCATCGGGTCTTGCGATGGACCTGACCTGGCTCCGCGTGCGTCTCTCCACTCTAACGCGGTGCCAGGTTGCGGCGGAGTTCTTTGACCGTGGTGCCGAGCCGCTGGCGCGCCGACAAGGCATCGAGGTGTCCGCCACAGGCTTGGCCGCACGGCGGTCGGCCATGTCCATGAACTCGCCCTCGCTGCTCAGGCGATACAGATGGAGAGCGGATGAACCACTTGGCGCCCGGTTGCCGGTGGACCCGGTTATGGACTCTCGGCCCTCTTGACGGTAGCATCAGGGAGGCCATCGGCTACGGCTGCGCCGAAGCGATGAAGACGATGTGCAAGTAGTCCTGCGGCGCCACGCTGCGCGGCCGGACGCCGGGGACGGCGGCACCTCGCCGGCACGGTCGGAGGCGGTCGTCCCGCGTTTTCGCACTCCCGCGTTTTCACCTTGACTTGTCCCTGCAATCAGGCAAGCATGATTGCCCGTTGCGCCGTGCCATGCAATCTTGGAGAGGAGGATTCGCCGTGCCGGATACCTGCTCCCGCCGCCGTTTCCTGAAAGGCGCCACGGCGACCGCCGCGACGCTCGCCATGTCGGCAGCCAGTTACGGCCGCATAGTCGGAGCGAACGAGAGGATCTCGCTCGGCCTCATCGGCTGCGGCGTCCGCGGCGTGGGCACGCACATGGCGGAGGTCCACAAGTTCGACAAAGAGGAGAAGGTGGAGTTCACGGCCGTGTGCGATCCGTGGCGCGTGGCGCGCGAAAACGCGGCCGCCCTGGTCAAGGAATGGTACGGCCGCGAAGCCCGCCAGTTCACCTCGTACCGCGATGTCCTGGCCCTCAAGGACGTGGACGCGGTCATGATCGCCTCGCCCGACCACGTGCACACGACGCAACTTGAGGCCGCCGCCAAGGCCGGCAAGGACGTCTACGTCGAGAAGCCCGTCGGAAGGGACATGGAGAAACTGAAGTCGGCCTGCGACGCCGTCAAGGCCGCCGGCGTCGTCTGCCAGGTCGGCACGCAACTGAGGGCTGTTCCGATTCTGGCCGGTTGCCGCGAACTCTACAAGACCGGCATCCTGGGCAAGGTCCACCGCGTCGAGCAGGCCCGCAACGCCGGGCAGCCCTGGTGGTACCACTACCTGAAGGATGCCCAGGAGAAGGACGTTGACTGGCCCGAGTTCCTGGCGGACCTGCCCATGCGGCCGTTCAGCGCCGAACTGCTGACCGGCTGGTACGGATACCGCGAGTTCTGCGACGGCCCCGTGCCGCAGCAGGGCGTCCACTACATCGACCTGGTGCACTACATCACGGGCGCCAAGTTCCCGACGAGCGCCGTCTGCCAGGGCGGTGTCTTCGTGTGGAAAGATGAGCACAAGTTCACGTGCCCTGACCAGGTCGAGGCCTCGTGGATTTACCCCGAAGGCTTCATGGTCAACTACTCCCAGAATCTCTCGAACAGCGCCGGCCGGAGTTTCAAGTTCTTCGGCGACCAGGGCACGCTTGACATACCCAGTTGGAGCAGCGAGGCTTACCTGACGGCCGAGGGCGGCAGCAGGAACAAGGGCGTCATCCGCGGCCGCAACCCCGTGAATCCTGTGGAGATGACCAACCACTTCCAGGAATGGCTCCAGTGCATCCGCAGCCGCAAGGCCGGCCTCGCCCCGATCGATGCCGGATACCAGCACTCCGTGGCCTGCATCATGGCGGTGAAGGCGTCCGACACCGGCCGCAGGCAGGTATACGACGCCGCGAAACGCGAAATCCGCGAAGGATAGGCACACAATGGCCCTTCCGGACCCGCCCGCGCGCCGGGAGTTCCTGCCCGGCGCGCTCGCGCTCGGCGCCGCAGGCATCGGGGCCTGCCGGTGCTCATCGGCCTCCGAGTCCGCGCCCGCCGGCGCTGCCTTCGTGGGCGGCCAAAGACCTTCGCGCGGGCGTCATCGGCGCCGACGCCTCCCACGTGCCGGCGTTTGCAGACCCGCCGCGCGATAAACGGCAATCCATCGCCAACCTTGGATCGGAGGAAAAGAGATAACTATATGCACCCAAAGTGGGCGGGCAGCGGCGACTCGTCGGGAGTTTCTCAAGCGGGCTGCATGCGGAGCAGCGGCCCTATGCTCCGCGCCTGCGATTGTCCCCTTCTCGGTTTCCGGGGCTTTCGCCTTGGGAGCATCCGCTTCGCCTGCTGTTGCGGCCACCGCCGATCTGCTGCAAGGGCGCCCCAACATCGTCCTTTGCATGAGCGACGACCAGGGCTGGGGCGACACCAGTTACAACGGACGCAAGGTCCTCAAGACGCCCGAATTGGACGCGATGGCGGCGTCGGGGCTGCGCTTCAACCGCTTCTACGCGGCCCATCCGCAGTGCTCGCCCACGCGCGGAAGCGTGCTCACGGGCCGGCACCCCAACCGCTACGGATGCTTCCAGGCCAATATGTCGATCCGGCCCGAAGAGGTCACGATCGGGAAGGTCCTTAAGACCGCCGGTTACGCCACGGGCCATTTCGGCAAGTGGCACGTCGGCCCGGTCAAGGCCGAGTCGCCCCTCTGTCCGGGGGCCTTGGGATTAGACGAGAGCCTCTCGCATGACAACTGGTTTGATCTCGACCCGCCGCTCAGCCGTAGCGGCGGCCCCCCGCAGACCTTCCAAGGAGAGCCTTGCGAGATTGTCACGGAGGCCGCCCTGGAATTCATCCGGCGGCAGGCCGCGACCATCGCAATTCCACCGGGCGTCGGCCGCCATCGGGTGGCCATACGCGCCGGGAAGGAAAACGAATGAAGACCCTGCTTGACCCTGCGCAGGGAGACAACCAGGCGACCCTGGATTCTCCTGCCGATGGCGGCGGCAGTGGGACGAAGCCGGGTAAGGAGGACGTGCCATGCTGAAAAGAACCCCAGTTTGCACAGTACTGCCCGTGATTCTCTTCCTGCTGGCTTCGGGCCACGCGGCCATTGCCGCCACCTACGTCGTGGCGCCGGGGGGCAACGACTCCAACCCCGGCACGGAGGCGGCGCCGTGGAAAACGCTCCAGAAGGCTGTGGCGTCCGTTCAAGAGGGCGACACGGTGCGGATCAAGGCGGGCGAGTACTTCGTCGGGCCGACGCTGACCGTCAGGCAGGCCGGCACGGCGGAGAAGCCCATCACCTACCAGGCGTACGGCGACGGCGAGGTGCGAATCACCAATTCGTCGGCGCTCCCGGCCGACGGCTGGACGCACGTGAAGGGCAGTATCTACTCCACCCCCATCAGCCGGGGGGCCGTGGCCGCGTTCCGCAACGCCGCGCCGCTGCACGCGCCGGGCGACCGGGCCACAATATTCTCGGTTGATGATATGATTCCAAACTCTTTCTACGTGTCGGGCCAGACGCTTTACGTGTGGCTCGAGGACGGCTCGGACCCGAAAAACTCCCGGATGCGGGTCGCGCCGGGGCACGTGATCAGCCTGCGCGAATGCCACTACAGCGTCTTCGACGGCCTGGCCGTGGAGTACGGCTTCAACGGGATCAAGGACCAGGGCAAAACGACCCACCATATCACCATTAGAAGATGCATCATCCGTTCCATCGCCTCCCAGGGCATACAGCCGGTGGCCGGGGACTGCGTCATCGAGAACAACCTGTTCCAGATGATCGGCTCCAATAAGTACGAGCACGGCATCTACGGCTCGCGGCCGGGGACCATCATCCGCAACAACGTGTTTGAGGAGATCGCGGGGGCGGGCATCCATCAGTTCCACCAGGGCGAACCGCCGGCGGGCGGGGGCTGCGAGTTCTCGGGCAACGTCTTCCGCAAGCCCCGACGCATGACCCAGCGATCCAGTCCTTCCGGCGGCGCCTACTACGTTGACATCATCGCGTGGGGCGAAGGCGGCAACAGGATCTTCAACAACGTCTTCTACGGCGAGGGGAAGCGCGCCGGCATCAGCCTGAATTCGGTCAACAACCTTGTCACCCACAACACCTTCATAGGTTCCAGGAGTGCCGTCTCATTCCACAATGGCAAGGCGGGGAACCGTGTGCTGAACAACATCGTTCAGGATGCTCCGAGGTCTTTCCTGATCTGGCCCGCCAACGCGATGCCTCAGACGCTGGACTACAACCTTTACTACAACGCCTCCGGGGCGCCCAGGTGGGAGCGCGACGGGGCCGCGTATCTGACGTTCGACGAGTATCAGAAGGCCGCCGGCGAGACTCATTCGCGCTGCGTTGATCCCCTCCTTGCGGGTCCAGCCGATGCGCACCTGAAGGCGGGCAGCCCGGCCATCGACGCCGGCGTCGCGCTGAAAGAGGTCGCCGCCGACAAGGACGGCGCCGCCCGGCCGCAGGGCGCCGCCTGCGACATCGGGGCGTATGAATACCGAGCGAATGCGAAGTAGAAGCCGGATAAGACAGGGTTTGACGGTTTCTTGTGAAAGGAGAGAACCGTGAGAATCTGTGCGCTTGTGTGGGCCCTGCTCGCCGCTTCGGCAGCGTGTGCGGCCGAGTCGCCCTCGTGGGCGACCAAGGACCTTCGAGCGGGCATCATCGGCACGGACAACGGCCACGCGGTGGCATTCTCGGGCGCGTTCAAGGGCCATCCGGAGTGGCGAATCAAGACCGTAGTGGCCTACAAGGGCGGCAGCCCCGATATGCCTTTCAGCGCCGACCGCATAGAGGGGATTTCCGCGAAGGTGCGGGAAAACGGCGTCGAGTTCGTCGATTCCATCGAGGAACTGCTCAAAAGGGTGGATGTGGTTCATCTACATAGCGTTGACGGCCGGCCGCACCTCGCGCAGGCAACGCCGGTCTTCAAGGCCGGCAAGCGATTGTTCATCGACAAGCCCCTGGCCGCCACCGTGGCCGACGCCCATGCCATCATGGAACTGTCGAAACAGACGGGAACGCCGTACTTCAGTTCCTCGACGATGCGGTTCCGCGGCAACCTGGCGCAACTGCGCGACAATCCGGGCGTGGGAAAGGTCCTGAAGGTCCAGATGCCTCGCGGCGGGCCCGGCCTGATGAACGGCGCTTACGGCATCCACGAGAATGAGATGCTGTTCACGGTGATGGGGACGGGGTGCATCAGCGTGACGAAGACGGAAGAAGGTTACGTCGGCAAGTGGAAGGACGGGCGGCTTGGCATCGTCGGCGCCACGAAAATGGGGGATAAGGCCCCGAGAATCCAGGTCGTCGGCACGGACGGCAAGGCCGACTACGTTGACAGCGGCGGCGTCTACGACGCCCTGATACGGGCGACTGCGGAGTTCTTCCACACCGGCAAGCCGCCCGTCGAGCCGGAGGTGGCCGTCGAGATCATCGAGTTCATGGTTGCCGCCCAGTTCAGCAGAGAGCGCAGCGGGGCGGAAGTGACGCTTGAGGAAGTGCGGAAGCCGCCTGCATCGACCTACGCGGAGCCTATCAGAATCAGAGGCAAGAGCGCCACGAAAACGTCGCCCGCGGGATCAAAAGAATGAGTTCTCCGTCAAACGACTTCTCTCGCTGGTCGATGGGAAGGCCCGACTCCGGTCGTCGCGGAGTTTACGATGGAGGAGCTCCGTGCCATGCCCAGACTCTCTGTGCCGCGCTATTCGGCACCGAACTTCGTTCCGCAGGCTTGGAGCGATGCGGACGAGGGCGTTGTGAAATCCCTGCGCGTGCCTGTCGCCCCCGAATGAACCCTGTTTAGGAGCGCAGTGCCATGTACGTGAGAGCGATTGCCTTAACCGCGCTGTCGCTGATGTTCTGCCTTGCCGCGCCGGCGCCTGCCGCCGACTACTATGTCGATGACAAGGGCGGCGATGGTCTGGCCGATGGCGGAAACGACGCCAACAAGGGGACGATCGATTCGCCGTGGCTGACGCTCATCCATGCCACGCAGCAACTGAAGCCCGGCGACACGCTTTACATCCGCGGCGGCGCCTACGCCGAATATCCCAAAGACACCATCCCCTCGGGCGCGCCCGAGGCCCGCGTCACGGTGTCGAACTATAAGGATGAGGTTGTTACCATCCGGCCCGCCCCGCAATCGGGTACGAGTCAGGACAGCGTCGTCAGCATCAAGGGGAAATGTTACATCACGCTGCGGGGGCTGATCCTCGACGGGCACAACGGCGACGCCAAGATCCACCAGCACACGCTGGTGATCTGGGGCAGCGACCCGGTGCCGCACCACATCCGCGTCGAGAATTGCACGATGACGAACGGCTACTGTTCCGGCGTCCTGTCGTCGGGCAATCAGTGCGAGTTCATCAACCTGAAGGTCCACCACAACGGCACGACCCGCCTGCACCACGGCATTTACACCGGCACGGACAACAACGTCATCGACGGCTGCGAGTTCTCCTACAATAAGGGGTTCGGCATCCACATCTACGCAACGGCTCCCAAGCGCGCCGACAACAGCATCATCCGCAACAATTACTCGCACCACAACGAGACCGCGGGAGGAATCATCGGCACCGGGAACCGCAACGTGGCTTACAATAACGTCTTTACCGACAATCCCATCGGCTGCTGGGTCCGCGGCGCGGGCACCAAGTTCTACAACAACACCCTCCACAACAATAAGTTGGGGCTCGATGTCCAGTACACTGCAAACGCCGAGATCAAGAACAACATCATTGTCGGCGGAAACAGCGGGATTGCAGAGTTCGGGGATAGGAAACCCGAACAGGGAGACAAGAGCACCGAAAGGGGTGGCCAGCCGACCGGACGAGGCGGCGCGACGGGCGGACGAGGCGGGGCTCGCGCCGCAACCAACACTGATCCGGTCGTATCCAACAACTTCACCGAGGGCGATCCGATGTTCGTCGATCCGGAGAAGGGCGACTTCCGTCTGAAGGACGGCAGCCCCGTTCCGGCCGGCGTCGGCGCCGTGATGGAGGCGGGCAAGGACGGCGTAGCGCGTCCCCGCGCCCCCGAGTCCTGGGCGCGGCGGCCGGAATTCCAGGTCGGGGCCTTCGTTGCCAACGACCCGACGGAAATAGAACAGCCGTTGCCGCCGCGCGATCCGGTCACCTACTTCGTCGCGCCCAACGGAAATGACGACAATCCCGGAACCGAAGATCGCCCCTGGGCAACGCTCAAGAAGGCGGCCGACTCCGTCGAGCGGGGCGACACGGTCCGCATCAGGGCCGGCGTGTATTCGAGGACCGGCCCCAGCCAGTCGGCCTTCACCTTCAGCAAGGCCGGCACCAAGGAGGCCCCCATCACTTACAAGGCGTACGGCGACGGCGAGGTGGTGTTGACGGCCGGCGAGGTCGTCCCTCCCGCGAGTTGGAAACATGTCAAGGGCGCCATCTACTCCATGCCCTATGACCCGAAGGCCGGTGTCCTGAACGTCTTCTGCAACGGACTGCCGTTGGTTGGCCACGGGCCGAATCACCCCGTGCCGTCGGCCGATCAGATGTATCCGAACTCATTTTACGAGGATAAGGACGCCTCGACCGTGTACGTCTGGCTGGCGGACGGCTCCGATCCCAAGAACTCCGACATGCGGACCGCGTCGGTGAACATCATCGGACTGATCTCCTGCCATCACACCATCTTCGACGGCCTGACGCTTGAGTACGGCTTTCGCGGGTTCCATTTGCATCGCCCGACCCACGATATCACCATCCGCAATTGTGTCATCCGCTCGATCGCCAGCCAGGGCATCCTTCCCATACCCGAGAACTGCGTGATCGAAAGCAACACATTCCAGAAGATCGGCTCGACCAAGTTCAACCACGCCATGTACGGGAGCCTGCCGGGAGTGGTGGTGCGCCACAATGTGTTCGAGGAGATCAGCGGGGCGGCTGTCCACCAGTACGCCGGTGGCGGCAGCGCCGGCAAGGACGGCTTCCGCATCTACGGAAACACCTTCCGCAAGCCCGTGCCGTTCTGGGACAACACCCCGCGAAAGAGATACGAAAGCAACCTGATCCTCTGGGCCCGGGACGAGAACTGGGTGTACAACAACGTCTTCTACGGCGAGGGGAAGAAGCGGGCCATCAGCATGCCCCAGTCCGCCAACCTCGTTTTCCACAACACGCTGGTCGGCTGCCCGGTCGCCGTCGGCTTCGGCCCGCAAAGTAAGGACAACGACGTTCGCAACAATATCTTCGTGGACTGCGAACAGTCCATCGACTGGCCGGCGGAAGCAATGCCCCAGAAGGCGCTGGACTACAACATCTACTGGAGCACGAGCGGATCGGCGAAGTGGCAGCACGCCGGCAAGGAGTACACGACGTTTGCGGAGTATCAGAAGGCTGCCGGCGAGGCCCATTCGAGATACGTTGATCCGGGCCTGATTGGGCCGGGCGATGCCCGCCTGCGGCCCGGCAGCCCGGCCATCAACGCCGGCGCCGCACTGAAGGAGGTCGCCGCCGACAAGGACGGCACGGTGCGCCCGCAGGGCAAAGCCACCGACATCGGGGCGTACGAGTTCAAGGGCGAATAATCTCAGACATGAAATTTCAGGGTTCAGATACAGCCCGCCGTGTATTCACGGGGGAAAGAGGAAGAAGGAGGGCCCAGTGAGAACACTAAGGAGACAAGTCATGACGAACCGTATGACCCGCCGCAAGATGTTGCATGATACGGCCTTGGCCGGCGCAGGCGCGGTGATCCTCTCGTCGCGCGGCTTGTATGGAGCCGAAAAGAAATCCCCAAACGAGAAGTTGAATATTGCGTATGTCGGGTCCGGCGGCCGGGGCGCGGCCAACATCGCCCAGTTGAAAGACGAGAACGTCGCGGCGCTGTGCGACGTGGACCAGGTGCGCGCCGCCGCCACCTTCGAGAAGTACCCCGACGTCCGCAAGTTCCAGGACTACCGCAAGATGCTCGATGAGATGAACAAGGAAATCGACGCGGTGGTCGTGAGCGCCCCGAACCACATCCATGCGCCGGCCAGCGCGATGGCCATGCGCATGGGCAAGCACGTGTACTGCGAGAAGCCGCTGACCCATTCGGTCTATGAGTCGCGCGTGCTCGCGCAACTGGCCGCCGAGAAGAAGGTGGCGACGCAGATGGGCACGCAGATGCACGCCAGCGGCAACTACCGCCGCGCGATCGAGGTTCTCCGCTCAGGCGCGATCGGCACGGCTCGGGAGTTGGACATGTGGGCCGCGGGGGGCGCCACACATGGCGAAGCGCCCACGCCCTACTCGACCAAAGTTGGGAAAGGCCGGCCCGCCGACACGCCGCCGGTGCCGCCGACGCTGAACTGGGACCTCTGGATCGGCCCGGCGCCGATGCGCCCCTATCATCCCTGCTACCTCCCCCGGGAATGGCATTTCTGGTGGGACTTCGGCGGCGGCGAATTGGGCAACGTCGGCTGCCACTACCTGGACATGCCATTCTGGGCCCTGGACTTGCGTAACCCGACGGCGGTCGAGGCGGAAGGCGACCTTCTGAATCCGGAGCGCACGCCGGCCAGGATGACCATCAAGTACGAGTTTGCCGCCCGCGGCGAATTACCGCCGCTGAAGTTCACGTGGTACTGGGGGCGGTCGTCGCCGCGCATCAAGGGCCAAAAGGTGGAGGAATGGCCCCTCTGCTACCTGTTCGTGGGCGACAAGGGGCTAATGGCCGTAAGCCCCCAGAAGTTCGTGCTGCTCCCCGAGGACAAGTTCGCGGACTACAAGCCGCCCGAGAAGAGCATTCCCGATTCGATCGGCCACTGGGCCGAATGGGTCGCGGCGTGCAGGACGGGCAGCCCCACGGGGTGCCACTTTGGCTATTCCGGCCCGATGACGGAGACGGTCCTCCTGGGCAACGTTGCGTTCCGGGCGGGGAAGAAACTGGACTGGGACGGCCCCAACCTGAAAGTGACCAACTGTCCGGAGGCGCAGCAATTCGTTCGCCGCGAGTACCGCAGCGCCTGGACGCTCTAGATCGTGGACGCCGACCATTCCTACATCACGCTCAAGGGACTGGTCGTCGATGGTTCAACCGTGAGTGGCCAAGTGTCAGCATTATCCGGTCACCCGGCGGGACAGCAATTCCCGGCCATCCGCCTTCTCGATCTCGACGTCCATCTTGTCGCGGTGAGTTCGTACATGCCCTGGGGGTAGTGGCCTGCGGACCACTCCCACAGGTGTGCGCAGTCAACGGGTCAGTCCACGGACGCGACCCAGGCGGGGCCTCTTGTGCGCTATTGCCGGCTGGCCAAGAGCCAGGTACGATGCCGCGGCATGAGGAAGGAAGATCGGCGTGTTCGATCTTGGCTTGACTCCCGGCGGCCGCCTGGCGCCAGTCGACGTTTCTGTTGAGAGCGGTCAAGCGGCGCCGCATGAGGACGCACAGGCGATCCGGCTGCGCGAGGCGTTCCAGAAAGGGACGCCGGAAGGTCTGCTTCGCCTCGCCCAGGGCGAAGCCGCAACCTTGGGTGCGGCGGCGGCCTACTGGCGGGATTTCGCCGGACGATACCTGACTGCCCTGTGCCACGTCCCGGAAACCTCCGAGGCGGCGGCCCTCGAACCGCTGTCGCCGCCGGACGACCTGGCGACTCTTGCCGACAGCGCCCCGCCGATGCGCGGGGGCGAGTACCTGTCGGCCGAAGCGCTTCGGCGGCTCTGGACTGACTTGGGCGGCGCAGTCCGCGCGCAGGTGAGCGTCACCGAAGGCGGCCTGTCCGCATGGCTCAAGCAGCAAAGTCCGCTCTGGCATCGCGTGGGGCGGGTCTGCTTCCACTTGGCGGAGAACAAGCGGGACCCGGAGTGCCCCTTCGCATTCCTCGCGACATACGCCCCCCGCCTTCTGGACGGACGCCGCGTCCAGTACCAGCCGCTGGGGCGGGCACTGGAGGAATATGCGGGCGCCAGGAACCGGCCTGCGCTGGTCCGCCTACTGGCGCCCGTCCAGCGGGCCGCCGAGCGGTGCGACTGGGTGAAGGCGCTGGCGGACTCCGGCGACGTGTTCCACCCCTTGCGGTGGACTCCGCGCGAGGCGTGGCGGTTCCTCAGCGATGCGGCCGCGCTCGAAGAAAGCGGCCTTCTGGTCCGCGTGCCGGACTGGTGGGCCAAGAGGCCGTCGCGCGTCAGGGTGAGCGTCTCGGTGGGCGGCCGCCCGAAGACGGCGCTGGGCGCCGATGCCCTCCTGGATTTCCGCGTCGATGTGGCGCTCGACGGAGAAACGCTCTCCGAAAGCGAGTGGCGCGACCTCCTGAACGGTGACGACGGCCTGGTGTTCCTCAAGGGTCGGTGGGTCGAGGTCGACCGCCGGAAACTTCAGGACGCCCTTGAGCACTTCAAGCGCATCCAGCGGCAGGCCGGCGACGGCGTCTCTTTCCTGGAAGGCATGCGCTTGCTCGCAGGAGCGCCCATCGAGGCCGGCGAGGCGGCCCTGTTGGACAGCGACGCGACGGCCGCCTGGGCCGAGGTGAAGGCCGGGCCGTGGCTGGAGCAGCGGCTGCGGGCCCTGAGGCAACCCGAGGCTGGCGCCGCCGACCTGCCCGGGCCGGAACTGTGCGCGATGCTTCGGCCTTACCAGCAGACCGGGGTCAAGTGGCTCCGCCTTCTAACGGAACTCGGGCTCGGCGCCTGCCTGGCCGACGACATGGGCCTCGGCAAGACCATCCAGATCATCGCGCTCATGCTCCTCTTGAAGCGGCAGGGCGCCGGCGCGCCCTCGCTGGTGGTGGCCCCGGCGTCGCTCTTGGCCAACTGGAAGGCGGAACTGGAGCGGTTCGCGCCGTCGCTGGTCGTGCGGTTCGCGCACCCGTCGCAGACCGACGGCGACGAACTCCAGGCCGCCGCGAGCGACCCCGCCCGATTTGTCCGGGGCGCCGACATTGTCGTCGCCACCTACGGCATGTTGCTGCGCCAGCCGTGGCTGACCGAAACGGCCTGGATGCTGGCCGTTCTCGACGAAGCCCAGGCCGTCAAGAACCCTGCCGCACGGCAGACGCGGGCCGTCAAGAAACTCCGGGCCAAGGCCCGCGTGGTCCTGACGGGCACGCCGGTCGAAAACCGCCTGTCGGACCTGTGGTCGATCTTCGATTTTCTGTGCCCGGGCCTGTTGGGCTCCGCCGCCGCGTTCAAGCAGTTCGTCAAGCGCCTTGAGGACCGCGCGGCCGGACGGTACGGGCCGCTGCGGCGGCTGGTGGCGCCCTACATTCTGCGGCGCCTCAAGACCGACCGGTCGGTCATCGCCGACCTGCCGGAGAAGACCGAGGTGTACGCTTACTGCGCGCTGACGAAAAAGCAGGCGGCCCTCTACGAGCAGTCGGTGCGGGAGTTGGCGCGGGTCCTGGAGACAGTCGCCGGCATCGAGCGCCGCGGGGCGGTCCTGGCCTTCCTGATGCGATTCAAACAGATCTGCAACCATCCGGACCAGTGGTCGGGGGGCGGGACGTACGACCCGGCGGCGAGCGGCAAGTTCGCCCGCTTGCGGGAGGTTGCCGAGGAGATCGCCTCGCGCCAGGAAAAGGCCCTCGTGTTCACCCAGTTCCGCGAGATGACCGAGCCGCTGGCCGGTTTCCTGGGCGGGACCTTCGGCCGGCCGGGCGCGGTACTTCACGGCGGCACGCCCGTGCGCCGGCGCCAGGCCCTGGTGGAGGCGTTTCAGCGGGAGGACGGCCCGCCGTTCTTCGTCCTTTCGCTGAAGGCCGGCGGCACGGGCCTGAACCTGACGGCCGCCAGCCACGTCATCCATTTCGACCGCTGGTGGAACCCCGCCGTCGAGAACCAGGCCACCGACCGGGCGTTCCGCATTGGCCAGCGCCGCAACGTCCTGGTGCACAAGTTCGTTTGCCAGGGCACGGTGGAGCAACACATCGATGAACTTATCCGCAGCAAGGTCCAACTGGCCGCCGACCTCCTCGAAGGCGGCGGCGCCGCCGTGCTGACAGAACTGAGCGACCGCGAGATACTGAATCTCGTGCGGCTCGACGTTCATCGCGTTCAGGAAGAGTAAAGGAGAAGAGAACATGGGTTGGGACTGGGGCTGGAGACCGTACGTGTCGATGGCCGAGCGCCGCGCCCAGGCGCGGAAGCACCTGGAGAAACTCCGCCGCAAGGGCGTCGCCGTGCAGCCGGTCGAGATCGCCGGCCGCGAGATCGCCTCCACCTTCTGGGGCGAGGCCTGGTGCAACCACCTGGAGGCCTTCAGCGACTTCGCCAACCGCCTGCCGCGCGGACGCACCTACGTCCGCAACGGCTCCGTCTGCCACCTGGCCATAGGCAGGGGCGAGGTCGCGGCCGTCGTCAGCGGGTCCGAGATCTACAGCGTCCGCGTCTCCATCAAGACGCTGCCAACGGCCAGGTGGAACAACCTCAAGAGCCGCTGCGGCGGGCAGGTCGGCTCGCTGCTGGAACTCCTTCAGGGCCGCCTTTCCGACCACGTCATGGGAATCGTCACCGACAGGCAGGGGGGCCTCTTCCCCCTGCCGAAGGAAATGGACTTCGAGTGCTCCTGCCCCGACTGGGCACACATGTGCAAGCACGTGGCGGCCGTGCTGTACGGCGTGGGCGCGCGGCTGGACGAGCGGCCGGAACTGCTGTTCCAACTGCGCGGCGTGGACCACGCCGAACTCGTGTGCGAGGAGGCCGCCCAGGAGGTGGCGGCCAGGCGGTCGGCCGGCGCACGGACCCTCGATGAGGACGACGTGGCCGACGTCTTCGGCATTGAGATCGGCCCGGCTTGCCAGGGCGACGCCGCGGCAAGCCCGGCGCGGAAACCCGCGCCTCAAGCACCGGCCGCCGGGGCGGGCGCCGCCCGGAAAACCGTGGCCCCCCGCAAGACGGGCGGGCGAGAGGGCTCCGCCCCCCAGCGTCCTGCCCTGCGAAAGGCGGCGGCCGGGAAAGCCTCCCGCAAGAAGGCCATGAAAAAACCCCGAGGACCGGCGACGCCCGCGAAGAAGCCGTCGAAATCAAAACAGCCTCGTTAGGGCTCGGCAACCCATCAGGCCGAGGTCGCCTTGACTCGCTCCGCCTGCGACATCGCCGCCAGGCGCTGCACCTCCTTGACATCCAGGCCCAGGCCGGCAGCCACCCTACGCCCGTAATCCGCATCGGCCTTGAAGAACAGCGCGGTCTGGCGAAGTTGGATTCGCTTCTGGGCGTTGCCCAGATGGGCAACGATGTTGCCAACCAGGTGTTCACGGTCGGTGTCGGTCATGACGCGGCGGTACAACTCCCCGGCTTGGAAGAAGTCGTCGTCGGTGAGTTCCTGCGGGTGCCGCGCGGCGTGGCCCTCCAGGTCGATAGGCGGCTCCGCCACGGCCGGATCGGGTGCGGGGCCGCCCATGGAGTTGGGCCAGTAGTTCGGCCCTCCGCCGCCGTTATCGTCCAGCCGCATGTAGCCGTCCCGCTGGTAGTTGCCGGCCTTGCAGGCTCTTGGCGCATTGATGGGCAGGAGTTGGTAGTTGGGGCCCAGACGGTACAGGTGGGCGTCGTGGTAGGAGACGATCCGGGCCTGAAGCATCTTGTCGGGGGAGGAGGCGATTCCCGGCACGAAGTTGCCCGGGCTGAAGGCCGACTGCTCCACCTCGGCGAAGTAGTTGGCGGGGTTGCGGTTGAGAACCATCCGCCCGATCTCGATGAGAGGGTAGTCGGCGTGCGGCCAGACCTTCGTGATGTCGAAGATGTTCCAGCGGTAGGTCTTGGCGGCCTGGGGCGGCATGATCTGGACGCAGACCCGCCAGGCGGGGTACTGGCGTCGCTCAATCGCGTCGTGCAGGTCGCGCGTGGCGTGGTCCGGGTTCTCGCCGGCCATGCGGGTGGCCTCTTCCCGCGTGAGGTTCTGGATGCCCTGCCCGGTCTTGAAATGGTACTTCACCCAGCAGTACTCGCCCTTGGCGTTGTACCACTTGAAGGTGTGGCTGCTGTGGCCGTTCATGTGGCGGTAACTTTTGGGCGTACCGCGGTCGGAGAAGAGGATCGTGACCTGGTGGATCGACTCCGGCGTAAGCGAGAGGAAGTCCCAGAACATGTCGGGGTTGGGGGCGTTGGTGGCCGGGTCGCGCTTCTGCGTGTGGATGAAGTCGGGGAACTTCAGCGGGTCGCGGATGAAGAAGACCGGCGTGTTGTTGCCGGTCATGTCGTAGTTGCCCTCCTCGGTATAGAACTTCACGGCGAAGCCGCGAGGGTCGCGCGCGGCATCGGCCGAGCCCTTCTCGCCGCCGACGGTCGAGAACCGCACGAACACCTCGGTCTTCTTCCCCGCCTTGGAAAGGAACTTGGCCCGGGTGTACTTCGACATGTCGGCCGTGCACTCGAAGACCCCGTGGGCCCCCGCCCCTTTGGCGTGCACCACGCGTTCGGGGATGCGCTCGCGGTTGAAATGGGCGAGTTTCTCCATCAGGTGCACGTCCTGCATGAGGGCCGGCCCGCGCGGCCCGGCGGTCACCGTGTTCTGATCGTCGTCAACGGGCATTCCAGAGGCGGTGGTCAATCTCTTGTCTTCTGCCATGGGTTGCTCCTTTGCGTCTGAAGGTTCCTGTTTCTCGGGTTTTCACGCTTCACGGGCACACCCGGCCCGTCATCGTCTCCGGCGGCGTCCGGCCCTGCGTTTCCGGGCCGCGCAGGTGGAACAGACTCCGCGAACCTGGACATGGGCGGACTCGATGCGGCCCAGGGACTCAACGGACCGGGGGATCGGCAGAGCGTCCAGCGCCTCGCTGCGGAAGTCGCTGATCCTGCCGCACGCCGTGCAGACGAAGTGGTGGTGGGGGGCCGTGTTGGCGTCGTACCGGGCCGGACCGCCGAGCACGTCCGTGCGGCTTACTAGGCCCTGCGCCTCCAGGGCCGAGAGTGTGCGGTACACGGTATCGCGAGAGACCGTGGGCAGCCGCGCGCGCACCCGCTCATAGATAGTCTCCGCGTCGGGGTGTTCGTCGCTGGCCGCCAGTTCGCGGAAGACTTCCATGCGCTGGTGCGTCACCTTCAGCCCCCTGCGGCGGCATGTTTCGGTGAATCGGCTCACACGTCGCCGGGTCTCCGCCCGCGAGACCGTCATGGACGCGCTCCATAATAGGACTTACTACTACCTGATAGTAATACGCATTCTGGCTCCGCCGGTCAACCCCCTTCTCCGAAGCCACCACGGCGCCTTGTCGGGCCGTCAGCGGTCACAGACGCCAGCGCCCGGCTTGAGGGTGCCCGCCAGCCGTTGGCGCCCCAGTTCCTGATGCCCCAGGGACGACCTCGTGATACCGGTCCAGAATCGCCCTGGCGATCTCGACTTCGTCAAGAGGCATGTCGTTACCCTCACGCGATGCCCGGCCCGGCGCCAACCGCTGGGCCGCGCCCCCCACTTGCCGCACGGCCCTCGCCATCACTCCGCCCGCCGGTTTTTGAAACTCTCGATGGCGGCCTTAAGCGCGTTGGCGGCCAGAAGCGCGCAATGCCGGGCCCCTTCCGGCAGGCCGCCCAGGGCGTCCAGGATGTCTTGTTGTTCGAGCCGCGCCGCCTCGTCATCGCCTGGCGGGCCTCGAACCGGTGGCTGCATACCGTGCATTCGTACTCATAGGTCGGTATGGTCTTCCGTTTCCCCTGATGCGAGTTCCTTACGCCTCATACCGAAATCGCATCCCATCATGCCAGGCGCTTCTTGATCAGTGGTCGCATACGTTATCGCTGGTTGCCAGCGTGCCGGCCAGGTGCTTGCGGACGAGTTCGTCCGCCGGCTCCGACGGCGCGCCGACGATTGTCTGGATGCCCTGTTCGGCGAAGAGCGACTGGGCCCGGGACCCCATGCCGCCGGCGATGACGATGTCCACGCCGTGCTCCTTGCACCATGCCGGCAGGACGCCGGGCGCATGCGGCGGCGGTTTGACCGCCTGGATGTTCTGGATCGCGCCGTCCTTCACGTCCACGAACGTGAACTGGTCGGCATGGCCGAAGTGCGCGGCGAGAAGGCCATCGGCGGTGGGCAGTGCATAACGCATGCGGGGGTCTCATTGGTTCTTGTTTGCCGAAGCGGTTTGCTCCGGCGCTTTCTGTGAGGTTGCGCCTCCGGCGATCTGCCCGGCGAGGTCCAGCAAGCGCCGGGCCGCAGGGCCGTCGGAAGCCAGGAAGTCGGCCAGGCGACCTCGCCCAGGAGTTGATCGATGACGCCGATCTTCATCGGCCCGCGCCAGATGACGGCCTCGTCGCCGCCGCCCAGCAGGAGGCCCAGGCTCATGACGCGCAAGCCGGGCGCAACCTCAAACGGCTGGAGCGTCTCGCCATCGGACACGGCCCGCCGGCCGACCAGGCCCAGGAGCGTCGGAACACTGGGACCGTGGAAATCCACGTCCAGCAGGCCCGTCCTCAGGCCCTGCCGCGCCAGCCCGATGGCCAGCGAGGCGGCGATGGTGCTCTTGCCGACGCCGCCCTTGCCGCTCATGACGGCGATGACGCGGCGGATGCGCCGCAGGTTCTCATTGCGGCGGCGCTCGGTTTCCTTGCGCGGATCGGCCTCGCACGTTCCCCCGCGGTGGCTGTGTTCGGTGTCCATCATTTCTCCATGTTGGTGCTCGTTTGCCCCGCTACCAATGCCCTTCGACGTTGGCTTCGGCGGCCTCGGCGAGCCGCCCTTCCTTGAATGCCGCCACGGCCTCGCCAACCGTCCCCGTCGCCCCGAGGAAGACCTTGATGCCGGCCGCCGCCAGGACGCGGAACGCCTTCGGCCCGCAGTTGGCGCATGGTTCAAAGCCCCCGGCGCCGCCGGGGGATAAACGGCCCGCACCATCCATCCCCACGCGGTGCGTGGGGCCCGGGACACGGGCCGCACCAACAAGACAGCGGCAGGCGCACGGCGTCAGACGGTCATCGTGAGCGTTTTGGAGTCGCTCCGTCAACACCTTTCCAGCTTTACGCTATCGAGCGTGATCGAGGAAATCCAGCGTTGGGCCGTGACCGGCCGCAGTTGTTTCGCCCGCTGGGCGGAGAAACTCGGGCTGACCGGGCGCGGGCTTTCCGATGACGGCCGCCCGTCGTTGCTGGACCGCGTGATTCCCGTGCCGGACGGATAGCGACATCCCCCTCAATGATATAGCTAGCACCCATCCCGAGTAGCTTCATCACCAACTTGGAGATTCTCGCTGGGTGATTTACTTTTCCGCAGGGGCAGATCATGATTGTGGTCGTACCGTTCGACTTGACTCCTTGGCGCGCGCCAGGGGTTGAACGGCTACGAGCCTATCAGCTACTCACGAAACCCAGGTCCGCACCGGTTGCGGGCCGAATAACGAAGGAGAAATCCATGAACAGTGTGAACACATCTCGAAGGATGGCCTTATGCACGGCGGCCCTATTCGTGGCCGGCTGCGCCGCGTTCGCCGCCGAGCCGGCACCCGACCCCAAGACGGCGGCCGAGCCGCGGAGCGTATTCGACGGTTCCCCAGCCGAAGCCTACTGGCGCATCCGGGCGGGAGTTCGCAGCGGCGACCGCGACCGCCCGCTGCGCATCCTTACCGTCGAGGAACGCGTGGGCGAGGCCCGGAAGAATGAACTGGTCCGCGTGCCCCTGTTCCTGCACGACGGCGAATGCACGGACCCCAACAGCTTCGCGATCTACGACGCCGCCGACGGCAAGAGGCTGCGCCCCATTCCCTATCAGGCCGACGACATCCGCCGCGACGCCTCCGGGCGCGTCGCCCGCATGCACCTGTACTTCCAGACGGACCTCGATCCCTGGCAGCGAAAGCAGTTCTGCCTGATCCGAGGGACGAACGCGTCGGCTGGCATGAGCGATCTTGCCGTGACGAGCAAGGGCGACCAGGTGACGCTTGCCGGCGACGACCTGGCTGTGACGTTCTGGACCGGCGGCGACAAGGCCGGTGCCATCGCCGCCATTGCAACGCCGTTGGGGACCGTTTCGATTCCCGACGGACTGCTGGCACCGCGGCTCAAGCTCCTGCGGCAGAAGGAGACGCCCGGCAAGCCCATCGAGCTCGTTCGATCGACCGATGTCGCCCCCGGGCCCGGCGGCAACTGGGAGGTCCGCGACCTGCGATACGGAAGCGGACCCCTGCTGGCGAAACTCGTGGTCCGCGTCGGTCCCAAGGGCATCGACGACAACGTCGAGTTCACCTACCTGCTGCCCCGTAACGGCGCCGAACTCATCCAGTCGCAGCGGCTGTTCCCGGGCGATCCGCAGGGCATCGAAACCGTCGGGGCGGCCGACAACGACCTCCTGACCGGCAGACTGATCCTCGGCCAAAGCCCCGCCGACCAGCAGATCGTGAAGATCCCCGCGGGTCTGCGCCGCCTGACGCGGTCGAGTCATGGCATGTCCAACGACGCCCTGGTCAACCGCAAAGCCGGCCTGGCCCTGTTTCCGGTTCCCCTGCTGCAGACCGGCGTGAAGGGCATCGTGGCCGGAGCGGATGGGAACTTCGCGCTGCTGGGCACGGACAACTTC
Organism: Planctomycetota bacterium; assembly: GCA_016872895.1. GTDB lineage: Bacteria > Planctomycetota > Phycisphaerae > FEN-1346 > FEN-1346 > VGYT01. Next base: position 8,203 of record VGYT01000003.1, on the reverse strand, counting down.
CATCGCACGACCGACGCCAAAAGCCAGACGCTGCGGGCCTTCTGGGGCCAGGTGCGCCTGGTCTTTACCTCCACCACCGATGACGAGGGTCTGTGGAAGCTCGGTCGCCGGTGCTTCCAGCCGCCGACTGCCATCGTCGACGAGCCCGGGCTGACCACCGAGATGTTCACCGACGAGTTGGTTGCACTGACGCACAATGACTGGGGCTGGGCCGGTAAGGCGGCGATGCTCTACGCCGCCGGACGGACGGACGACCTCGCCCGTTTGCTGGAGACGCAACCGCGGCAGCAGGACCTGGTCGTTGAGACCTGGGTGGCCTCGGCTCGCAAGACGATGGCCGCACGACTGGCCAGGCTGGGCCGCCCCCTGCTGGAGCACGAAAAAAACTCGGCCTCGGGCGTACTCGATCCCTACCAGATCTCCTATCAATACTACGGCATCCCGGCGATCGCCACGTTTGCCGGCCCCCACCCGCGCCTGGACCAACTTTGTCTGACCTTGGCCCGTGCGGAACGCGAGTTCAACGGCCGCGTCAACCCCCAGGCCTTCCCCTACATCGACTGCTTCTACTCGGCGGCCAACATGCAGGTCGGCACGACCCTGGTCGGTCTGGCCGCCGCCAAGAAGGCACAGGACTGGGATCTGGTCCAGTATTGCCGCGACCTGGCCCGCTCGCCGGGCATGCTGGACATCTACGGTCACGGGCAGCGGGCGTACACTGGAAACATCTATGGCGGGGGCGGCAACAGCGACGTGCTCTACATGGGCAACAGCGACATCCGCCTTCGGGCGGCCGAGATCTGCGCGAACGATGACCTCTGGCTGCACCCGGCGGTCTACGGCCGCTACTACGACTGCATCGACGTCAACGCCGATCTGTACCATCGCGACCCCGAGAGCCCCGCGCGAGGCAATCTGACCTCGCCGCGAGCAAACCTGTTCCGCATCCAGGGCCACGACCACCGTTGGGAGCGCTGGCAGTCCGAGCCGTTTCTGGGCCTCCTGGCGCACGCCAGGGATGGCGGACAGATCGGTCTAACGGAGGCGCACTACTTCGCCCGTCACGTGTTGAATCAGGGAAACCCATACAAAGCCTTCGACTCCGCTGCACTGGTCACATCCGTGTGGGCCCTGAACAAGGGGCTGCGTCAATACGCGCCCGAACCCGCCCCGGCGCTGCCCGACGGCGTCCGCGTGGACAAGGGCGATAGCGGCAACACCATCCGCTGGCAGGCCGCCGCTGGCGAGAGCATCGCCGGCTATCGGGTCTATCGAGCCAACCAGATGGGCGGCCCCTGGATCCTGCTCAACTCGCCCTACGTGCAGCCGCCCGGTACGCTGGTGGAAGGCACGAGCTACACCGACGCATCCGGCAAGGCCGGGCAGGTCTACTTCGTGACAGCCGTCGACGCCAAACGCCGCGAGAGCCGATGGTTCCCCGAGGAACCCCTGCCGTCCTGCGCCAAGGACGCCGTACCGGCCGGCCAGCCGAAAGCCGCCAGGGCCTCGCCCGCATCTCGCCCTGCGTCGGCCGCGGCCGCCACGACGCAGCCTGAGATCAAAACCAGGCCTGAATATACGGTGGAGGTTGACGCCGCGCTGTGGCCGTATTCCAGCAAGGACAAGCATTTTCACCTGTGGAAGGCGAAAAATGCGCCTGTTATTCGCGGGCTGTTCGCCTTTGTCTTCCATGGCTGCGGTCGGGATTTTGCCGAGTATCCCGACATGCGGGCGCTGGCCGCCGAACTGGGCTGCGGGATTGTGGGCTTTGACAAATATTACGGTTATCCTGGTGATGAGGACGTCCCCACCAGCGTCCTCCTGGACGCATTGAAGGACCTGGCGGCGACCTGCGGTCATCCCGAGGTCGCCCATGCGCCCATTTTCACATTCGGTCACTCGAACGCCACTAGGTTTTCCGCCGGGTTTACCGTTGGTGAGCCGGAACGTACCATCGGATGGATTGCGTTCAGGTCGGCCGGTGGCTTTGGATATATTTCTCTTCCGCCGGCATACACCATTCCAGGAATGGTGATTTCCGGCGAGCACGATGGCGACTATTTCAGCGGTCAGCTTTTTACCGTGCGCCGGCTGCGTCACCAGCATCGCACACTGATGCACATGATTGTTGAACCGGACGCCGGGCATGGGGAGAAAAAACCCGGTTCGTATGAGATGATGATGGCATTCATGAAGGTCGCTTTCAATGTGAGGGTGCCTGCCGACGCCGACCCGAGGAAGGGGCCGGTACCCCTGGTCCAGTTGAAGGAACCGCAGGGCTGGCTGGGGCAAACCATTGACGGTGTCCGAGTCAGACCTTCGCGGGATGTTAAGGGGGACTGGGAACAGCCGACTGATGTCAAACGGAAACTTGAGATTGCGCCTTTTGCCGATTATCCGGGGGACAAGGGGCTGGCCTCCTGGTATCCGACCGAAGGATACGCCCGCAAGGTCCAGGAGTTCTGCATGACGGGCAGGCTGCCCCGGTGGTCCGAGCCGCTGGAGCCGCAGGGCATGACGCTGCAGGAACGTTTCGAGCAGGCGCAGCGGCTGGAGGCAACCGATGCCAGCGCCGCCGCTGCCGCCTACGCCACATTCGCAGATACGAAGTTTGCGCAGCAGGCTGCTCAACGACTGAAAGATCCCGATCTCATGACCCGGGCCAGCGCGCGCGAACAGCTCAAACAAATGTGGTTTGCCGAGATGCAGCTGCAGAAACGCCCGGCTTTGGGGAAATTTGCGGAGGATTTCCACCAGATCAATGCCGAGCCGCTGGCGGCCATGCGCAAGGCCGCAGGTGTTTTGCTGACAAAATATCCGAATACCGCCGACGCCAGCACCGCCCGGCTGATGCTCAAACGCTACGGGGTCGAGACGCCTTAGTAGGCGTCGATCTGGATGCGTAAACAAAGTAGACCAAAAGAAGGAGCTCGGAACATGACATCTAACCCATCAAGCACCTACCGCCATCTCACCACACTGGCGACCGCGTTCATAATGGCTTTCTGCGCGCAAGCGCAGGCCACCGAGACCGAGAACCTCAACATCCGTATCCTGCCCACGCCGGGCAAGATGGTCATTGACGGGAAGGCCGCCGACTGGGACCTCTCCGGCGGCGTGTTCGTCTGCGGCGACGTGGAGAATCTCCGCGACAAGATCGCGGTCTGGATCCACGCCATGTACGACGCCGACAACCTCTACGTGCTGGCCCGCTTTGCTGACGATACGCCGCTGAACCACGCCGGATCGATAGCTGGTGATCACGGATTCCAAGGCGACGCCTGCAGTTGCGCATCATCGTTGACCCGGAAAAGGACGACCCGGAAGGCCTGGGAGGTAAGGAGGTCTGCTGGGTGACGGCTTGGCGCGACCGCGACGCCAAGGATGTGGCGCCCCTTGAGCAGTTCTGGCGCGGGGGGCGGGCGTCTGCTTGACGGGAAGTGTACATGCGTTCCAGTGATGGTGTGTATACCATCTCTGGCCGCGTGCCTTCCCTATCATGGCTGTCGCGTGCGTCGAGCCTCTGCCGCTGTACCGCCCTCGCGATCCGCAGGCCTCCGACCCGTGGCGGCTGCTGGATCAGCATTTCGAGACCTTCCAGCAGGTCTACGACGAGCGGTTTGCGGCCCGCTACGGCTTCTCCGCGCGGCACGCCGGTGATTTCCTCGGCGGCCCGGTTGAACGACGTGATCCGCCACTCGTGGTCCACCGTGAACACGCCGTCGGAGATGCTTTCGAGTATGGCCTCGGTGGCCTTGGGCGCCACGTCGGCGGGACGGTTCTTGCGTATCATTCACGTCTCCTGCCGTCTGCCCGCGACCATCACATGATAGCGATTCCCGAAAACAGGGTCTTGAGCCAGGTCGAGCCGGACCGCCCTCCATGTCGCACATCAGCCACGACCCGTCGCACTCCCTCCGTCCACGATGCGAAACCCGCGGCGCCCGAAGAGAAGTCGGCGCAGGCCGTGCCACGCCAGAGCGATGCCGAAACAACCGCAACTCACCACGGCAATCGTCTGGTTCGTGGGGAGGTCGCGGCTCACCGATAAGTAAAGCCCCGCCACAGTGCACAGGGCGGCGATGCCCGCGGCTGCCAGCAGACACAAGCCGAGCCGTTTCGCGAGGAGCAGCGCTGCCGCAGGCGCCACCACAAGGTAGCAGAAGACCAGAAGCGCCCCGGCGATCTTCGAGGCGGCCGACACCGCCAGCCCCAGCGCGAGGAAGTAGAGCAACTCCCACAACGCCGCGCGAATCCCCAAGACCTTGGCCGCGTCACGGTCCAGGAAAGTATAGAGCGTCGGCCGCAGAAAGAGAAGCACGTAGGCCAGCGGGGGCAAGAGCGTGGCGGCCAGAACAGCCAGGTCGCCGTCGCTCGTCAGGATGAGGTCGCCGTACAGAAGGGCCTTGACGTCCTGAAGGCCGAAGCCGCTCTTAGCAACCAGGAGGATGCTCAAGGCCGCCGCCAGGACAAAAACAACCCCCAGGATGGCGTCGCGGGGAATCCGCTCCTGTTCGAACGGATACGCCAGCAGCGCCACGGTGCTGAGCGTCAGGATACTGGCACCGAGAACGGGATGAACCCCGAGCAGCAAGGCCGCCGCGACGCCGCACGCCGCCACCTCCGATAGCGCAATGCCGATGAAGACAACGCGCTTCAGGATAACAAAGACGCCCAGCAGGGCGCACACGCAGGCAATGAGCAGGCCGCCCAGGATGGCCTGCGGAAACATCTCGACGAGCGTTCGCAGGTTCTCGATCATGGTTTGTTCCCTCCGGCCGCCCGCCCCGATGGTTCTCCGCTCCGGGGGCGAGCGCCTGGGCAGGCCAAATCCTTCGCGCTGGTCACACGTACCCGGCCGCGGTCCACCAGGCATATCCTGTCGGCCGTCCCGGCGATGGCATCGAGACCGTGATGTGCAAGGAGGACCGTCTTGCCATCCTCGCGGCTGAGGCGCAAGAGGTGCGAAAGGACGTCTCGTTCCGACGCCTGGTCCAACTCGCTTGTCGGCTCGTCCATGACGATCACCTCCGGACCGTTTACCAGCGCTCGGGCGACAAGAACCTTTTGCTTCATGCCGCCGGAGAGTTCCGAATACCGCTTGTACGCATGGTCGGCGAGGCCCAGCCGCTCCAGCGCCGCTTCCACGGCGGCCCGCTGCTTCCCGGCGGGGCGCCGCCACCAGCCCAACTGGGGGTACAGCCCCATCACCACGATCTGGCGCAGCGAGACCGGGTACAGCGGGTCGATGGACTTCTGCTGCGGGACATAGCCGGGCGGGGCGCGGCCAAAGGGGGCCAGGATGCGGCCCCGCCGCGGCTTCAGCAACCCCAGGATGGCCCGCAGAAGGGTGGTCTTGCCCGCACCGTTAGGGCCGATGAAAGGCACGAAGGCGCCGCCAGGAATCTCCAGCGATACGTCGTGCAGGACCTCTTGGAGACCGTAGGCGACGCTGACATGCTCGCACACGATGATCGGTTCGGCGCGAAGTGCCGCCACGGGCATGGGCCTCACCCCTTTCCCTGGGCCGGGGCCTGGCCGCGGAGCGCCTGGTCCAGCCGGTCCACGATCAGGTCGATGAGGGCCAGGTAGTCGGCCGCTTCCTTCTCGCCGCCGACGGAGTTTGGGCAGACCAGGACGGTTGCTCCTGTCTTGGCCGCCACGAAGTCGGCGCTCTTGCGGCTGTAGAAGGGCTCCATCAGAACAACCTTGATTCCGTCGGCCTTCATGCGCTCCACGACGGTGGCCAAGTGCGCCGGGCTGGGCGGAACGCCGGGCTTGGGCTCCAACTCCGCCGCCACGGTCAGGCCGAAGCGGTTAGCCAAGTAAGACCAACTGCGGTGATACGTTACGATCCGCGTGCCGCGCCACGGTCGCATACGGCCGGCCCAGCCGCCCAGTTTGCCGGTCAGGTTGTGCTGGTTGAGAAAATCCCCGAGGTTGCCCTTGACGGCCATCGCCCACAGGCTGTCGCCGCCGGCAGTGCGGACCAGTTCCGGGCCGAACATGCGGGTGTCCAGGGCCGCTGTGAACGCCGCCAGGTTCTTTCTGAACGTGTCGGCGTCGGGGGCCCTGAGTTGCGCGAGCCTGTCGGCGATGGCCTTGGCGACGATGCGCCCGTTCAGCGGGTCGAGCCAATAGTGCGGGTTGCCGAGGGGATGGATGTCGCCCAACTCGCGCGTGACCCGCACGGAGGGCGCCTCCAGGCGCAGGACGCCCTCGGAGGCGTCCAGGTGGCCCGGGGTGCTGATGCGAATGCGCGGGTTCCGGGACCCGTCCAGCAGGAGTTCCTCCCAGCCGATCTCCAGTTCCATGCCGATGCGGACCCACAGGTCCGCCTCCCGGGCGGTCATCATGTAACTGGGCTTGGCCTGGACGAAGTGCGGGTCCTCGTAGCCGCACGCGATGCTCGTGGCGCGGACGCGGTCGCCGCCGACGGCTTCCACGAGGGACTTCAGGTCCGTGGTCGTTGTAACCACCGCCAGCGGGCCCGACGGCGCGTTACATGGCGATGCCGGGAGTGCCGTGGCCGCCCAGGCTGCCGCGCCCATGACGGCTATTGCGGTGCGATTCATGGTATGTTCCTTTCGCTCAGATGTAGGTTAGTATTTGTGTGCCCGGTGCGGGCCGAGCCCGATGTTCAACTGAAGCCAGACCTCGCTTCGGTCTCTCGCGGCCAGGGGGCCGGAGGCGTCGGTGAACTTGTACGAAAGCCGCCAGAAGCAGTATTCGCTCTGGGCGTACGTCAGGCCGACGCTGCCGGCGTGCTCGTGCGAGCCGGCGTCGTCGGGGAACTGGGAGTAGTCCCAGCGCGTAAAGGCGCTCCACTGGCGGGCGAACTGGTACTCGAGCGACGAGTAGGCGCCCCAGGAGTTCTCGGCCGAGCCGTCCGGCTGGTCCTTCCGGCAGAAGAGGGCTTCCGTCTGCCACGTGAGCGACTTGTAGAGCCCTTCTCGCGGCGGCCGCCACTTGTAGGTGATGTCGAGGCCCCCGACGTGGGTGCGGCTGCCGCCGTGGCCGGCGTCGTTCGGGCCGGTGGCGTGACTTGCTCCGAGTTCCAGCGTCGATGCCTCGGAGAGGTTCTCAAAGTACTTCAGGTGATTGACGAACATGACGTCGTCGGACTCCCCGCCGGCGAAACTCTGCGGGTTCTCGTTGTTCTGGACGTTGAGCGTCCACTCGATGTACTTCTTCCACGGGTTCGGGATGAGCCACGAGAGTTCCGCTCCTTCCTCGTTCAGGCCTTCCTCGCCGAAGAAGTTGGTGATGACGTTGGGCCGGTCCACCCAGGGCATGTTGTGCGTGTGCAACTGGTTGGCCTTGCCGAAGGCGGAGCGAAACTTGCCGATCCGCGCCTGGAGATCATGGGGAAGGGTCAGAAGCGTGAGGTACCCCTCGCACAGGCCGGCGTGCCACTCGCCGTCGTGCTCATGGATGTGCACGAAGAAGTCGGCCCGCGAATGCGGGTCAACCGGCGATGAGAAGGCCGGCATGGTTCAAAGCCCCCGGCGGTGCCGGGGGCTTTGAACCATGCCAAAGTTACGACGAAGGAAGGACCGCGGGGGGAGCCCGAGCGCTGGCGACGTACCAGCAGGGCGACTGAGGAGTGGGGGCGTCAGCCCGGGGCGTTGCCTCTATCGTGGTGCCAAGAGGGACCGAAACCGGCCGTGCCCCTACGTCACGAGAGTGAAAGGACTTCAGGAAGACGCAGACGGGGCATTCGCCGCGCCACGTCCGGTCCGCATCACGGGCGACACGGGCCGGTACTGCCGGTCCGTCCGTGCAACTGCTCGAGCAAGAAACCTGGGGACGCTACCCAGGTTTTGCCCGTTTCCTCGGCCGGCCGCCTTTGCGCGGCGACAGGAATCGGCCGCTCAGTTCCTCCGGAAAACCTGGGAAAACCTGGGAAAACCTGGGGACGCTACCCAGGTTTTGCCCGTTTCCTCGGCCGGCCGCTTTTGCGCGGCGACAGGAATCGGCCGCTCAGTTCCTCCAGCCGCGCGACGAACGCCGCATCCCCCGCCGGCCGGCCCGTCCGCGTCGTCATGCGCAGCACCTTCAGCACCTCCCTGTCGTCCGCGACGCGCAGCCAGGCCGACCAGTCGCTCACCACGCCGCGCGTTTCCAGGTCCCCGGCCGGAAGCGGGTCCTTCCGACGCCCGCAATGCGCCGCGGCGCTCGAGCACGGGTACTTCTCGGCCCG
>VGYT01000002.1 GCA_016872895.1 Planctomycetota bacterium | reverse complement strand
TGACGCTTGAAAGCCGCCCCGGCAGGGGCTAGAATCCGGGCACGAGGGCGGCGTAGCCAAGTGGTTCAAGGCAGCGGTTTGCAAAACCGCCATATGTCGCGGGTTCGAATCCCGCCGCCGCCTCCACGCCTACCGGGAAGGGCGCGCAGGCACGGTACGCAACTCCTCGAGTTTCACTTCCGCTCCGCCGCGATCTTTGCTCACCTGTGCGGCCGTCATGAACTCCACGATCTCCAGCGTCTCGGCCGGGTCGATGGGCGGCTTGCCTGTGTGGAAGAACTCGGCCATCACCTGGACCAGGCCGGCGTAGGAGAATCCGCCGGGCGTCTCCACCTCGCCCTTCTCGCCCCAGACCTTGACGATGGGCTTGTAGTCGCCCTTCTTGACGCCGCGGAATACGCCCACGCGGCCGTCCTTCCACGTGCCTACCGTGATGTCCAGGTCGCCTTCCTCTCTGCGCGTGACGCTTACGCACCCCGGCCCAAGCACGGTGTACAGCGCCTCGACGCCGTGGATGCCGTACCAGAAAAGGTCCGGGTGATGCGGCTCGAGATTCATCGGTGCGCTGCCCTGGACCTTCGTGACCTTGCCGACGCCCCCATCGGCGCGGAGTTTCCAGATCTCGGGCTGGAAGCGGGCGCAGGAGCAACTGAAGAACGGCGTTCCTGTTTCGGCGGCCAGGCGGACAATCTCGCGGGCATCCTGAAGGCTCGCCGTGAACGGCTTGTCGATGAACAAGGGCTTGCGCGCCGCGAGGACCGGCCGCGCCTGCTCGAGGTGCGGCCGGCCGTCAACGCTCTCAATCAGGACCGCGTCGACCTTCGCCAGCATGGCGCCGATTGAATCGACGAGTTGGACGCCGTGCTTGTCGCGGAGGTCCTGGGCGTACTTCTCGACGCGGTCGCGGCTGGACGGCACGTCCGGGCTGCCGCCCTTGAAGGCGGCCGTCACCTTCACCTTCCACTCCGGATGCGCGTGCAGCGTGGACGTAAACGCCGGAACGTGCGACGTGTCTGTGCCTATGATTCCGGCCCGCAGGGGCGCCTTCGCCCACGGCGGGCTCTCGGCGGCAAGGGCGCACGACGACAGGCACAGCACCAGCGCGAGGACCCTCATCGTTTTCTCCTTCCGTGACGGGCACGCGGCGCCGTGCCCCTGCCGCATTCGATGTCCATCAGGGGCCCCAGCGTACCGCTTTGCCGGCCGCCTGTCAAACGTGGCGCGGCGGGTGCGGAGACCGCCGCGCCAAGGTGCGCTGACGTGGGACAGCCGGGTGGCGCACCGCGCAAAGCACCCCGGCCGATCGGCCGCGTGGGGGGTGGGCCTGCGGGCCTGTGTGTATGCGCGCGTACGTGACTCGCAGACATGTTGCGGAGGCGGGAAGGCGGGTTCCGGGGGGCGAGAAAGGGGAAGATGCGACTTGACAGCGCGGAGTGCGGGTGGTACGGTGGTCGTGAAACAGGTCACAGCGTTAGGAGATTCACGCATCATGGCCGCGCAAAAAGTAGCAAGGCTCATTTCTGAGAGGAGCATCGGACGCCTCAGCCTCTATCGGCGGCTCCTGAATGTCCTCCAGGGCGAGGGAGTGCGCAACATTTACTCCCACCAGTTGGCCGCCATGGCCGGCTGCACGGCGGCACAGGTTCGCAGGGACCTGATGGCCGTCGGGTACTCCGGCAGCCCGACCCACGGCTACGAGGTCCCCCGCCTTATTGAGAGCCTGCGGGAATTCCTGGACGCCCCGGGGGGCCAGGGGGTGGCCTTAGTGGGCGTCGGGAATCTCGGCAAGGCCATCCTGTCTTATTTCACCGGGCGGCGGCCGAACCTCCAAATCGCGGCGGCCTTCGACAGCGACCCGTACAAGGTCAACCGCGTCATCCACGGGTGCCGGTGCTACTCGATGGAGCACCTGGCGGAGGTGGCGGAGGGGCAGGGCATCCGCCTGGCGATCATCACGGTTCCGGCGCAGGCGGCCCAGGCGGTGGCGGATGCGCTGGTGCAGGCGGGCGTGCGGGGGATCCTTAACTTCGCGCCCGTGCGGCTGCGGGTTCCGGACCACGTGCATGTTGAAGATATAGATATGACTGTTTCGCTGGAGAAGGTTGCGTACTTTGCCAGGCAGAGCGCCGAAAGGGGAAGCCGCCCGTGATTGCGCCCGACATCGACTTCATCCTGCGCAGGCACGCCGGGGCCGGGCGCGACGCGCTCATACCGATCCTCCAGGAGGTGCAGGAGGCGCACGGGTACCTGTCGCGGGAGGCCATCATCTGCGTCAGCCGCCACCTGGGCCTGCCCGCGAGCAAGGTCTGCGGCGTGGCGACGTTCTACAACGAGTTCCGATTCCGTGCGCCGGGCAAGTTCCACGTGCAGGTCTGCCGCGGAACGGCCTGCCACGTCAAGAGGTCCGCGCGGCTGCTGGACGCGACGGCGACGGCCCTGGGCATCAAGCCCGGCGAGACCTCGCGCGACGGCCTCTTCAGCCTGGAGGCGGTCGCGTGCGTGGGCGCGTGCGCCCTGGCTCCCGTGCTGGCGGTGAACGGCGAGTTCCACGCCTGCGTCGGGCCGGACTCCGTCCGGCGCATCCTGGACTTCTATCGCGGAAAGGCCGCACGCGATGGCACGGATGGTGGATGAACGCTGCTGCGACCGCTGCTGGCATGGTCCGAGCCGCCCGTGCCCGGACCGCATCGCCTGCCTGGTCGATGGTCCCGTGTGCCACGCGAGTGACGCCTGCCGCCAGGCGGCCGCCGAGCGTGCGGCCCGGCTGCGCCGCCAGGCGGTCGCGCGGCCGGCGATTCTCGTAGGGACGGGCACGTGCGGGCTGGCGGCGGGCGCGGGGCGCGTGCTGGCGGCCCTGCGCCGCCACCTGGCCGGGAGGAACGCCGAGGCAGACGTCGTCGAAGTCGGCTGCATCGGGCTGTGCACCGCCGAACCGATTGTAGATATTCAACTGCCTGGCCGTACGCGGCTCTCCTGCGGGCCGGTGGCGGAGGACAAGGCCGCCGCCCTGGCGGACGCCGTGCTGGCGGGGCGGGCGCCGCCGGAGAACATCCTGGGGCAGCATCGCCCGGCCGGCGCGCAGCAGGTGTGGGCGGGCGTGCCCTGGCTGGACGAGCACCCGTTCTTTGCGCCGCAGACGCGGCGGGTGCTGGCGAACTGCGGCGTCATCGACCCGTCGAGCATGGACGAGTACCTGGTGCGCGGGGGGTACAGGGCGTTTGCGGGGGCGCTCAGGAGCCGGACGCCGGCGGAAGTGTGCGAGATGGTGGAGGAGAGCGGCCTGCGCGGGCGGGGCGGGGGCGGGTTCCCGACCGGCCTGAAATGGAAGGGCGCCCTCGGGGCGCCAGCCGAGCAGAAGTATCTCGTCTGCAACGCCGACGAGGGCGACCCCGGGGCGTTCATGGACCGTGCGCTTATAGAGGGCGACCCGCACCGGGTGCTGGAGGGGATGGCCGTGGCCGCCTACGCCATCGGGGCAACGAAGGCGTATGTCTATATCCGTGCGGAGTATCCGCTGGCGGTCCGGCGGCTGGCGGGGGCCGTCCACCAGGCGGAGGCGGCGGGCCTCCTGGGCACGAACGTCCTGGATTCGGGCTTCAACCTCCAGGTGGCGATCAAGAAGGGGGCGGGGGCGTTCGTCTGCGGCGAGGAGACGGCCCTGATCGCCTCCGTGGAGGGCCGGCGCGGCATGCCGCGGCCGCGGCCCCCGTTCCCGGCGGTGCGGGGCCTGTTCGAGCGGCCCACGGTCATAAACAGCGTGGAGACGCTGGCGAACGTGCCGGAGATCATCGCGCGCGGCCCGGAGTGGTTTGCGGCCGTCGGCACGGCCGCGTCGAAAGGGACGAAAGTCTTCGCCCTCTCGGGCAACGTCGCGCGGACGGGCCTGGTGGAGGTGGCGATGGGGACCACCATCCGGCGCATCGTCTTCGACGTCGGCGGCGGCATCGCGGGCGGCAAGGGGTGCAAGGCCGTCCACATCGGCGGCCCGTCCGGCGGGTGTATCCCGGCGGAGCACATCGACGTCCGGGTGGACTACGAATCTCTGAAGACCGTCGGGGCCGCGATGGGCTCGGGGGGCCTGGTGGTGATGGATGAAGATACCTGCATGGTGGACGTTGCCAGGTTCTTCATGGATTTCATCCAGCGCGAATCGTGCGGCAAGTGCATCCCGTGCCGGGAGGGCACGCGCCGCATGCTGGAGATCCTTCAGCGGATTACGCGCGGGCGGCGCGGCGAGAGCGGCCTGGAGGCCCTCCAGCGGTTCCAGGGCGTCATGTACCTGGCGCGCCTGGCCGAGGTCATCAAGGACACGAGCCTGTGCGGCCTGGGGCAGGCGGCGCCGAACCCGGTCCTCTCGACGCTGAGGCACTTCCGGCCGGAGTACGAGGCGCACATCTACGAGCGGCGCTGCCCGGCCGGCGTCTGCCGCGAACTGCTCTCCTACCGTATCGACGCCGACAAGTGCAACGGCTGCACGGTGTGCGCGTCGAAGTGCCCCGCCGGGGCAATCATGGGCGCGCGGGAAAGCCCGCATTACGTCGTTCCTGATAAGTGCGTCGGCTGCGGCGCGTGCAAGGAGGCGTGCAGGTTTGAGGCGGTGGTAGTGGAGTGATTTTCGGTTTTCGATTTGGAAGATGCGGACACGGGGGACCGCCGATGACCGGGGCCGAACTGGAGAACCGATCGAAAATCACAAATCACAAATCGAAAATGGAAACGGCGGACAGCCTGATAGATGAGGACGAACTTCCGTGATCACAATTGACGCCAACGGCCGTCCCATAAACGCCCGGCCGGGCGAGATGCTCCTGGATGCACTCCGCCGCGCGGGCCTCAGCGTCCCCACGCTCTGCCACGTGGAGGGCCTCCCGCCGAGCGGCGCCTGCCGCATGTGCGTCGTCGAGGTCGAGGGCCAGCGCGCGCTCGTGCCGAGTTGCGCCTTGCCGGTGTCAGAGGGGATGAAGGTCCGCACGCACAGCCCGCGGGCGCTCAGGGCCCGCAAGACCATCGTGGAACTGCTGCTGGCGAATCACCCGGACGACTGCCTCTACTGCGTCCGCAGCGGCGCCTGCCGCCTCCAGGACCTGGCCGAGGAACTGGGCGTGAGGCAGCGCCGGTACGGCGGGGCCCGCACCGCAAGCAAGGTAGATACATCGAGCCCCTCGATCATCCGCGACCCCGACAAGTGCATCCTGTGCGGGAAGTGCGTGCGCGTGTGCGAGGAGGTGCAGGGCGTCTCCGCGATTGACTTCCACGGTCGCGGCAGCCGCACGCGCGTGAGCACGGCCTTCGACGAGGGCCTGAACGTCTCCAGTTGCATCAACTGCGGGCAATGCATCCTGGCGTGCCCGACGGGGGCTTTGCGCGAACAGAGCCACGTCAAGGAGGTCCTGGCGGCGCTGGACGACCCGAAGAAGTTCGTGGTCGTGCAGCACGCTCCGGCCGTCTCGGTGACGCTGGCGGAGGAGTTCGGCCTGAAGCCGGGCACCGACATCGCCGGCCAGATGACGGCGGTGCTGCGCGGCCTGGGGTTCCAGCGCGTCTTCGACGCGTCGCTGGCGGCCGACCTGACCGTCATGGAAGAGGCGTCGGAACTGGTGGATCGCCTCCGTAGCGGCGGCCGGCTGCCCATGATGACCTCGTGTTCGCCGGGCTGGATCAAACTCGTCGAGCAGGCGTACCCGGACTTTATTGAGAACCTGTCTACATGCAAGAGTCCGCAGCAGATGTTAGGGGCGCTGGTCAAGAGTTACTTCGCCGAGCGGCAGTCGCTCGACCCCGCGCAGATTTTCAGCGTCTCCGTGGCGCCGTGCACGGCGAAGAAGTTCGAGGCCGAGCGGCCGGAGATGGCCCGCGGCGGCGCGGCCGACGTCGACGCCGTCCTGACGACGCGGGAACTGGCGCAGATCATCCGCATGCGCGGCCTGGACGTGGGGGCGCTCGCGCCGGGGCCGGCCGACTCGCCCCTGGGCGAGCGCAGCACGGCGGGCAAACTTTTCGGCGCGTCCGGCGGCGCGGCGGAAGCCGTGCTGCGCACGCTCCACTTCATGCTTACGGGCAAGGAACTGGAGCAGCCCAGGATGCCGGCGCTTCGCGGCCCGAAGGGCCTGAAGGAGACGCGCGTCCGCATCGGCGACCTGGACCTGGGCGTGGCCGTCGCCAGCGGCCTGGCGAGCGCCCGGCGGCTGCTGGAGGATATTCGCGAGGGCCGGCGGCGGGACCTCCAGTTCATCGAGGTCATGACCTGCCCGGGCGGGTGCGTGGCCGGCGGCGGGCAGCCCCTGGGGGCCGGCCCGGAGGCCGTTGAGGCCCGCATGCAGGCCCTCTACAGGATCGACCGCGACGAGCGGGTGCGCACCGCCCACGGAAACGAGTCGGTCGGGCGCCTGTACCGCGAGTACCTGGGCAGGCCCCTCAGCAACCGGAGCCGTAAACTGCTGCACACGCGCTACGCCAGGCGCGACGTGGTATTATAGGTCGATGTGACACTGCCCGGAAAGGGGCGAACGGAGTGAGCGACCCGGCCACCATCCTCGTGGTTGACGACGACCCGGACTTCCTGGACCAGATGCGCGTGAAACTGGGGGCGGCGGGCTTCAAGGTGCTGACGGCCGCGGGCGAGCGAGAGGCCCGCGCCCTGGCGGACTCGGGCGGGGCCGACCTGGCCGTCGTGGACCTCATGATGGGCGGCGCCGACGGCGGCTTCTCCCTGTGCCACTATGTGAAGAACCGGCGGCTGCCGCTGCCCGTCATCCTGGTCACCGCCGTCACGAGCGAGACGGGCCTGGAGTTCGATTCTGCCACGCCCGAGGAACGGTCCTGGGTCAAGGCAGACGCCTTCCTCGCGAAGCCCGTGCGCGTGGATCAACTGGTGCGCGAAATCCGGCGCCTGCTGAAGGGCTGACCGCCCGGCCTCCGTTCTTGCGCGCCGGGCTCCGCACGCCCCGCGCGGCGGAGGGCACCGCTGGGGATCCCGCGGCGGGCAGGGGGGCCATGTTGCAGGGTTACGTTTATTACTATGCATCGACATTCTTATTATAGAATTCTGGAGGACCTGTACCGGCGGTACAACCGCCGCGAGCTCGTTTGGCCGGACCCGCTCCAGTTCCTTTACGATTACCCGGACGCCCGGGACCGCGAAGTCGTCGGGATCGTGGCCGCGACGCTGGCGGTCGGAAACGTCAAGGCGATCGTACGCAGCGTCGGCCGCGCGCTGGCGCTGCTGGGGCCGCGCCCGGCGGCATACCTGGAGACCGTGTCCGACGCGCGGCTGCTCCGGGGCTTTGCGGACTTCAAGCATCGCTTTTTCACCGGGGCCGACGTTGCCGGGCTGCTTGCGGCGGCGAGGGCGGTGCAGCGCGAGCACGGGTTGCTGGGCGCATGCTTCGCGGAGGGCCTGGCGCGCCGCGACGAGACGGTCCAGCCTGCCCTTGAGCGCTTTGTGCGCGTGCTGGCGTCGGCGGGGTGCGGCCGGGCCTGCCACAACTTCGTGCCCGACCCCGGCCGCCGGAGCGCGTGCAAGCGGCTGCACCTCTTTCTGCGCTGGATGGTGCGGCAGGACGAGGTGGACCCCGGGGGCTGGCGGGGCGTGCCGGCGTCGCACCTTATCGTGCCGCTCGACACGCACATGTTCCGCATCGGGGTGCGGCTGGGCTTTGTCACGCGCAAGGTGGCGAACCTGGCGGCGGCGCTGGAACTGACGGCCGCCTTCCGCCGCATCCGCCCAGACGACCCGGTGCGATACGATTTTGCGTTGACGCGCCTGGGCATCCGGACGGACGCGGACCTGGAAGGTCTCCTGGCGCGCTTCGCAGCCGCGCGGCGGCGCGGGGTGTAGCGCGCGGCGGGTACTGAGGCCCGCCGCGCTGTTCTTGGGTGCGTGTGCGGCGAGCGGGCGGGCGGCGCGCGGGCCTACATAGGGGGCTTGCCGCGGAGCGCCAGGTCTTGTTGTTGCACGGCCCGCCGGCGCACGGTAGCATGCCCGGCGCAGGATATCGTCTTATCTTGAAAGGGCAACACCATGAGAAATGCGCTTACGTGCGTGTTGGCGGCGGCTTGGGCGTGTGCGGTCGGGGCGCGGGGCGGCGAGGCGCCGGGGCCGGCGGAGGCGGAGCCGCCCGCCGCCGGAACGGAGGCCCCCGCCCCGTCTTCCACGGCTCCTGCGTCTGCTCCCGCCGTATCGGCGACTTCCGCGCCGCAGGTTCTTGCGCCTGCGGCGCCGGCGTTGCCGTCTGCGGCGGCGCCTGCGGCAGCAGGGGGCGCCGCGGCGGCCGAGGCGAAGGTCCGCCAGGCCGTGGCCCTGCGCGACGCCGGGAAACTCGACGAGGCCCTCCGCCTCTTTATCCAGGCGATTCAACTGGACCCGACTCAGGCCGGCGCACGCTGCGGCGCGGGCCAGGTCTACCAGCGCAAGGGCCTGCCGAAGCCCGCCATCGAGCAGTTCCAGGCGGCCGTTAAACTGGACCCCAAGGAGTGGCGCGCCTGGGCGGCGCTTGTCCAACTCCAGCAGGCGGCGGGAGACGTTAAGGCCCGCGACACCGAGCGCGCGGCCCTGCTGGACCTGCGGCGCAAGGGGGAGGTCCCTTCCCTGAAGGATGCCGAGCGCTACTGCCGCGACCGCTTCACGGCCAACCGGCGCAAGGTGATCGTTTATGAATACTTCGAACCGAGGGGCGAGCGGCCCGTCCTGTACATCTTCTACGTGCTCGACGAGAAGGGCCGCAAGACCGACTATCGGCTGACGCTGGGCTCGTACGTGGACCTGAACCTCATCGCGCAGCAACTGAAGGAGGTCGGGCCGAAGGAGCGGCTGTTCCACCTTGATGGCTACTACCCGGACGGTACGTACAGGCCGTTCCAGCGATTCAGGGGCGAACCGCCGTACGACGAGGTCCGCCGCCTGTGCGTGCAGATCATCACGGGCAGGGCAGGCACCACCGAAGGGGTGACGCGCGGAAAGCAGGGGCCGACTCTCGGTTGGGACCCGAACTCCGGGGCGATGGGCCTGGCGGCGCTTCTGAGCGCGGTCGTGGATGCCGACAAGAAGCAGGGCGCATGCCCGGCTGCGCCGGAGCCCGACCCCGAGGACATTACGGTCCCTTGAGGCTCTCCGGGCCGGCGACGGTTACGCGCACGCGCACGCCGGCGCGGATGCGGCCGTCGGCGTTCTCCACCACCAGCCGCACGCGGAAGGTGTTCGAGGCGGCGTCGACCACTTCGTTGACGACCTGGACCCTGGCGGTCACGGCCTCGCGCTTCGGCTCCAGGATTTCAACGGCCATCGTCTGGCCGGGCTTGAAGAGGCCGAGCATCCGGGCGGGCGGATGGAAGACGATGTGCAGGGGGTCCGTCACGGCCATGTGTGCGACGGTCTGGAGCGGCTCGGCAGCCTCGCCGACCTCGGTGGGCATGCGGGTGATGACGCCGGCCACGGGGGCACAAATCCTCTTGCGTTCGAGGGCCACCCGTGCGGCCTCGGTGTCAAGGGCGGCCCGCTGCCGGTCCTTCTTGGCGACCTCGTACTTGAACTTGGCCACCTCGCTGGCCATCTGTTTCTGGCGGTAGAGGAGTTCGGCCTCCACGCCCTCCGACGCCAGTTGCCTGGTGATGCGGGCCTCTTCCTGTGCCTGCTCCATGGTGACGCGAGCGGCCTGCTCCTCGGCGTCGTTTTCGGCTTCGAGTTTGGCGGCGCGCACGGCGATTTCCTCGGTCGAGTCGTCGAGGGCGACGACCACGTCGCCTGCCTTGACGTGCGTGCCCTCGTCGGCCGGGACGCCCCGGACGATGCCGCCGACGGCGGCAGCCAGTTCAATCGTCTTTGAGGGCTGCGTGAAGACCTCTTCCGTGAAGGCCTCGGCGGCGGCCTGCGTCGCGGCGGCCTTCGCGGGAGCCGCTACGGGGCCGACCGCGGGGGCCGCGGCGGCCTGCGCCGCGGCGGTCGCCGCGAAGCACGCCCACACGATTACCAGGAGCCCCGCCAGGACAAGGGCGGCCATGACTCCACTTCGCATCATCGCATATCCTCCATCCCTTTGTCCCTCCGTCCCTGCCATCGTCATTCGGGTTTTCCGGCCTCGCCTTTAGGCGGCGCGAGGCGAAGGCCCAGGGGGCGCGGATGGTCGGGCGTCGAGGGCGGCTCGACTATTTCGATGCCCTGGGCGTCGAGCAGCACGCCCTGTGCCCGCGCAAGCGACACCAGGCCGAGGTTGAAGTTCAGGAGGGCCTTAAGGTGGTCGCGTTCGGCGGTGGCGAGCGTTTCCTGTGCCCGCAGGAGTTCCTCGTTCGTGGTCAGGCCGAGTTCGAAGCGTCGCTGCTCGCCCTGGACGGTGCGCGCGGCGGCGGTCTTGGCCTGGAGCGTGGCCTCGACCTCTTCGCGGGCCAGCAGGACGGCCCTCGCGGACGCGTTGACTTCCTGCATGACCTGCGTGGCCAGGCGGTCCAGTTCCAGGATGCTCTGGTCGTACTCCAGGAGTCGTTTGCGGCGCGTGGCGTCGGCGGAGCGGTTGCCCAGGGGGACTTCAAGTTCCAGGCCGGCGTTCCAACTGATGCGGTCGCCGAAGTTCTGGTTCTCGATGGCGCCGCCCAGGTCGGCGTCGAGGCCGCCCAGGATATAACGCAAGGTGGCGTCGAGTTTGGGGAGGCGGTCACGGTCAGCCACGTCGAGGCGGATGCGGTTGACGGCGACGGCTGCGCGCGCCCGCTCCAGGTCGGGTCGGCGCCCGAGGGCCGCGGCGATGGCTGCCGAGCGGTCAACGGCGACGATGAAGAACCGGGGCGCCTCGACGGGCAGGAGGCGCGTCTCGTCGGCCAGGTCGAGGTCGCGCGAGTTCATCAGGAGTTTCAGGCGGTCCATGGAGTCGCGGGACTGGCTCTCGGCGCGGATGCCGTCGGCCTCCCTGAGTGCCACGGCGGCCTCTGCGCGGCTGACGTCGAGGTCGCTGGAGACGCCCTGCTCGCGGCGGGACTTTTCGCGCCTCAGCACCTCCGTCGCAAGGTCGCGCGACGCGCGGCTCACGCGCACCGACTCCAGGTCGAAGGCCAGTTGCCAGTAGGCGTTGACGACGGCGGCCACCGCGTCCTGGACGCCCTTGCGGAAGTCCTGGAACGCCACCGAGGAGTTCAGGTTGGCCACGCGGATGGCGGCAGTGTTGTAATCGTAGCCGGCGCCGCGAAGCAGCGGGTGCGCCAACTCGACCGTCAGGCGCGTGACGTCCTGCGGATTCGGCAGGATGAGGCGGCTGTTCGTGGAAAGGTAATCGGACGCCTCGTAAACCGACAGCGCGCCGCCCGTGGGCACCTTCGTGCGAAGGCCCGCCTGCCAGGACCAGGTGTCCTGCACCAGCAGGCCGCGCTGCGCCGCGCCGACGTCGAGTTGGCTCTGGATGGGTCTGTCCACGCGGCCGACGGTGCTGGTGGCGAAGGCAGCCGGGTCGAAGACGGCCTCGGCTACGATGATGTCCTGCTCGGCGATGCGCGGCTGGAGGCCGGCGATCTGAACGTCGTGGCTGCCGGCCAGCGCCAGGCGCAGCGCCTCAAGCAGTGTCAGCCGCACCTCGGCCGGCCCGGCGGGGGGAACAGGGGGCCGCGGCCCCGGCGCATCGGGCGCCGCCTCGCGCACGGCCGGCCGCGACGAGGATGCGACGCTCTTGGCCACCTCCTGGGCGATCCACTCGTCGGTCGGGCTCCCCGAACGCATGCAGCCGGCCGCCGCCAGCGCCGTCAGGGCGAGCCCTGCCATGTGCAAGCGGCGGTTGGGTTGAGCGCTTTCAGGCACGGGCGCTTGGTCCTCCCCAGGCGGCCATCCGGCAGCATGGTACTGGCGATGCGGAAGCGCCTCAAGCATTTATCGGGGAATGCGGCGCGCGATCCCGCCCGCGTAAGCGGTCGGTTACTGGAGGTGATCAGAGCCGCAACCGTAAGGGAGCGGTGCTGTGGTCGTGGCTGTGGCCGGCGCAGGCCGACTACACCGCTCCCTGACGGTCGCGGCTCCGACAAGAAGCAGCGTCGTCCCCCCCGTGACTTCTGAGGGTCACCCGCCCGCGCGGAAAACCGTGGCAAACGGCCGGGTGCGCGGCATAATGAGAATGGCGATGCCGCGGCCAGTTGGGGCGAAATCCATGTGGCTGCCGGGCCCGCCGCGGGCGGGTCTTCGACTTGGCCGGTGCGGCATTTGCGGCGCAGGAGAACAAGCATGGAAACAGTGCGTGGCATCGCGTGGGCGGCCGCCGCTGCGGCGGTCGTCGTCAGTTGTGCGATTGCGGGGCGGGCGGTGGCGGCCGAGGCGGCGGCCGACCTGAAGCCCCCTTTCGCGTGGACGCTCTCGCCGCCGCTCGTTTCGCCGAAGGACCGCGCCGACGGCCCGTGCGTCTCCGTAAAGGACCCCACGGTCGTCTTCGCCGAGGGCCGCTGGCACGTCTTCATGACGGTGCGCCGGGCTGCGCCGCCGGTGCACATGGAATATGTTTCATTCGACCGGTGGGACAGCGCCGGCAAGGCCCCGCGGCACGTATTTACATGGCACGACCGCTACTTCTGCGCCCCGCAGGTCTTCTACTTCCGGCCGCACAAGAAGTGGTACCTGGTGTACCAGTGGGGCAACCCCGACCGCAAACTCATGCAGCCGGCGTACGCCACCACCGAGAAGATCGCCGATCCGGCGTCCTGGTCGCCCGGGCACCTGTTCTTCCCGGAGGTTGACCCGAAAGACGTCTCGCGGTGGATAGACTTCTGGGTCATCTGCGACGAGAAGCGCGCCTACCTCTTCTTCACGTCGCTCGACGGCCGCATGTGGCGGATGTGGACGCCCCTGGAGAAGTTCCCCGAGGGCTTCGACCACTGCGAACTGGCCCTGAAGGCCGACATCTTCGAGGCCGCGCATACCTACCGCCTGGCGGGGCAGGAGAAGTACCTGACGGTCATAGAGGCCCAGGGCAAGGCCGGACGCCGCTACTACAAGGCCTACACGGCCGACCGCCTGGACGGCGCCTGGCAGCCGCTGGCCGACACGGAAGACCGTCCCTTCGCGGGCGCCGCCAACGTGCGCCAGCCCGACCCGCCGTGGGCCGACAACATCAGCCACGGCGAACTTTTGCGCGCGGGCTGTGACGAAACCATGACCGTTGACCCGGGGGGCCTGAAGTTCCTCATCCAGGGCGTGAACAACAATGCCAAGGGCGACAAGGGCTACGGCATGATCCCCTGGCGGCTGGGGCTGCTGACGGCGGCGCCGGCGAAGTGAACCACGCAGGCCGAGGCGCGCTCGGGGCCTGCGTTGCTCCAGGAATCCGGTGCGCGGCGCGTGAGGAGGCCTGCCGCGCAAGATGGCGATCTGGCTTGCGCGGCGGCGGCCGGCGGCTCAGGGCCCGCGCGGGAGCGGCCCGGGCCGGTCCTTGTTGGCCGCAGAGGCCGGCCCGTTCTGCTCATCCAATGCCTGAAGATATTTCAGGATGAAGCGGTACTGCTGCTCGAACGTCTGCGCACGGACGGCCTCGGCCCGGTCCTTGGGCGAATCAATCAGTTCGAAGTCCGCCGGGTCCAGGCTGTCGAACGTGATGGCCGCCATGCCCGCCCGCATGAACGAGTCGGAATCGCTCGTCACGCCGTACAGTTGCCGGAACTCCAGCGGCGCGCTCTCCTTCCGGGCGACATCGGCTGCAAGTTGCTCCAGCGCGTCGGCCGAGCCGGTCCGCCAGACCTTCAGGCCCGATATGCCGAGGCACTCCAGGTTCACCATGGCCGCCACGCGCCGCCGGGCCTCGTCGCTCATTTGCGCCACGTACCACTGCGAGCCGATGCGCCCCTGTTCCTCCAGGTCGAACGCGATGAACACGAAGGTGCGACGCGGCCGGGACTTCGCGAGCGCCTGGGCCAGGTTCGCCATGCACACCACGCCGGTCCAGTTGTCGATGACGCCGGCGCCGGCGGCCGTGTGGTCGAAATGCGCCCCCACGATGATCGTCTCCGCCGTGCGCCCGGGCAGCGTGGCCACGACGTTGCCGGTGGCGCTGGCACCCTCGCGCTTCAGGCGGATGGCCTGCTGCGCCACGTCTTTCAGGCCGGCCTGCTTCAAGAGCGCGAGCGCCTGCGCGGCCCGGTCGGCATTCCGCTGGGGCGCCCGCCCCAACTCTGCCATGAGTTCCGCCAGCGGCACCGGCTGGGGGGCGGCCTGCGGCAGCGCGGCCGGCGCGGCAGCGGGAGCGACGGCGGGAGCGGGGGCGACGGCGGCGGGGGCAGGGGGGGCGGCAGCAGGCGCGGCAGCCGGCGCGGGGGCGGCAGCCGGCGCGGGGCCGGTAGCCGGCGGAGCCCCCGCCACTGCCGCGAAGGGCCGGCACACGCTGCCGGCGGCGAGGACCAGCAGCACAACCATCGGCAATCGCTTCATGGCTCATGTCCCCCAAGCAGACCTTACCTGCGCATGATAGCCCTGCGCCGGCGGCTTTTCCATTGTTTCGCCGATGCCGGTTTCTCAGTGACCGCGGCGGTCCGGAATTGCACAATATATACATGGCGGCGCGGGCCGATTTACCCGCCGCAAGGAGGCAGCCATGAGAAAGTGGATGCAAGTGCCGGCGGCGGCAGCGGTGCTGGGCGCCATCCTGGGGGCGGCTTGGGCGGCGGGCGGGGATTTCCCCGGAGGGCCGGAAGGCGGCCCGTCTCCGGGGCCGCGCGAGGGCGCGGGACTTGTGCCCCAAGCGCTCATTGAATTATCTCGTAGAGTGGCCGACGATGCCGGCTCGGCCGACGCGCCGGTGCTCCTGACGATCGGCATCCACGTTGAGCCGCACGGGTCGGTTGTCAGCGGCCTTGTGCCCGGCGGCGCGGGCGGCGAGGAGTCTCCACGGCCGCGGCCGGCTCCCGGGCCGGCGGCTCGCGCGGCCGGGCCGCTTGACTTCCCGCTCGACCCGCAGGCAGGGCCGCCGGGCCGTCCGCCCAGCCCGGCGTTCGGCCCGGCCGGGCCGATGGGCGGCCTTCCGGCGGCCGGACGGCAGGGCGGCTTCCCGCCGCCGAACTACAACGACCCGCCGTATTTCCGCCGCACGGTCGAGGATCTGAAGATACTCGCCGCCATGGCCGAGCGCCATGGCGGCCGCCTGTCCGTCCAGGTTCAGACGCCCTTTACGCGGGTGGCCGCCGAGGCGGGCGAGAAAATCCTCGCGGACCTGGAGCAGCGCGGCCACGAGATTGCGCTGCACTTCCACGAAGACGCGCACCTCGGCCGCGCCTGCGAGCGGCTGCCCGTTGAAACCTGGGCCGCCGTCATGAAGGAGGAAATCGACTGGATAAAAAAGGCCGGCGCCCGGCACATCCGTTACTGGAGCGGCGGAAACCTGTACGCGGGCGTCCTTGATGCGGCCGCGCGGGCCGGTCTCGACGTCTTCAGCGACCACAAGAACCCGCGCGTGCAGCAGTCGGATGCGCGGCTGATGACGGTGGGGCCGTGGCGTCCGGCGGGCGGCCCGACGGCCGACGACCTTGAGGCCTTTGCCCGCCACGACCCTGGCGGTAAGATCATCTACCTGCCGGTCGGGGCGTATCCCACCGCCGACTACGCCGGCCTGAAGCGCGGACGCGGGCCGCAGGCCGACGCCGCATACTTCGATTCCATGACCGACGGCCTGGAGCGTTCGCTGCGCGCTGCCCGCCCCGGCCGCGTCAGCGTCTTCCACGTCACCGTGCACCCGGGCGAGTTCCGCGGCGGCCCGCGCGAGCCGTACGGCGTCATCGAGAAGTGGCTCACGCAGGTGGTGGGCCCGCTGCTTAAGGCCGGCAAGGTCCGGTGGGCCACCTTCTCCGCGATGGCCGACGCCTACGCCGCGTGGGAGAAGGCGAACCCAGGCGTTGACCCGCGCGCCGGCGAGAAGTTCCCTGCCGCGGTGCCTGCGGCGGCGGAGGCTCCGTCAGCGGCGCCGGCCGCAGGAGCAGGCGCGCCCGCCGCCGTCCCCGG
Source organism: Planctomycetota bacterium (assembly GCA_016872895.1). Taxonomy (GTDB): domain Bacteria; phylum Planctomycetota; class Phycisphaerae; order FEN-1346; family FEN-1346; genus VGYT01. Next base: position 35,526 of record VGYT01000002.1, on the reverse strand, counting down.
CCCGGCGGCGCCGCCGGCGCCTGCTGCGCCGCCGGCCGGCCGCACCGTCCCGCCGACGTTTCTGGCCATCCACTGCGAGGCGGGCGGGCGGATGTCCGCGGGCCGGTGGCAGGAACAGCACTGGCCAGCCCTCGTGCGCCTGGTGGAACTCGCCGACCGTTACGGGGCCAAACTGACCCTCATGTTCAACCCCCAGTGGGCGGAATATATATGTGCCGATACGTCTAGATTTGAGAAGGTCAAGGCGTGGCAGAAGGCCGGGCACGAGGTGGCCCTGCACTATCACACCGTCCCGCACGGCGACTGGTGCGGGTACACGAACCGCGACGAGATGAAGTCCCATCCGCGCTACCGCGGCACGGTGGCCGACATGACGGCCCTCGTGGTCAAACTGGCCGCGCCGGAGCCGCTCGTTACGGCCTGCTGCGGCATAGACGTTGCCTCGACGCCGTATCCGCCCGACGCCTCGCCTGCCAGCATTGTGGACGAAACGGACTTCCCGGAGGAAATCATCTACGACGTGGATGGCATCCGCGACGGCCTCGCGCGGCCGCTGGCGTTCACCTGGAAGGGCAAGGCGAGGCTGCATCTGCGGCACCACCTGTTGAGTCCGCGGCAGCCGGTGTCAGCCGAGATGATCCGGGCTGAGTTCGGGCGGGCCCGTCCGGGCGACGTCTTCGGCGTCGTCACGCACGAGGCCGACTTCGCCTTCGCCCCGGACTTCATCGAGGCGCACCTGAAGTTCGTACGGGAGCAGGGGGCCGCCGTCCGCACCGTGCGAGAGATCGCGCGCGCCGCCGCCGCGGCGGAATCCTCGCCAGCGCCGCCCTCGCCGGCGCCGCCCTCGCCGGCCGGTGCGCGGCAGGACGCCGCCGCGAAGCAGGCCGGCGCCGCTGTGCCGCAGGAGCAGGCGCCTGCCGCCGCGCAGCGCGGCTACATCACCTTCGTCATCAACGTTCACGATACCGGCCACGTGGAGGAAAGCGCCGAGACCGTCTGCCGCGCCGTCGGCGTCTTCCAGAAGCACGGCGTGCGCGGCGATTTCTATTTCACGGCGGCAATCGTGGAACGCTACGCCGCCGAGCGGCCGGAGGTCGTCCGCCTGCTGAAGGACACGCGGCAAACTGTCAGTTACCACGTGCGCCCGCCGCACCCCATCTACGCCGGCTTCGAGCGGCGGCTGCGGGGCCTGGACGATGCGGCCCTCGCGACTGCCCTGCGCGGCTACGAGACGTACCGCATGGACCCGGCCACGGGCGACCTTGACCGCTCGCGCCCCGGCGGCTATACGCTGGTGGCCCAGGTGTTCGGCACGAAGCCGGTGGCCATCGGCGCGCCGACGCGCGACCCGCGCATCCGGCGCGCGGCCCTGGCGGTTTACCGCGACCTGGGGGCGCGCATGGTGGTTCAATATCATGAGAGCGGGACGGACCCGGAGCGGCCGTATGAGCGGGTCGAGGGCCTGCTCGTGCGGCCGAGCGACTTCAGCGTCACGCGGTGGGCGCTCGCGGGCGAGCCGGAAGAATCATTCTGGTGGAACCGTCTGGAGTCGCCGCAGGCCGCCGAGTATGATCCGGCCGGGCGCCTCAAGGGCCAACTTGCGGCCTGGAAGGCCGCGCGTCCGCCGCTCATCACGGCCCTGATTCATGAAAATGATTTCGCGCGAAGCGGACCGACCTCGTGGAGCGCCTTCTACTATGCGCCGGGCGACCCGCCCCGGCCGCGTGACCCGCCGTTTCCGCTGGACGCGCCGGACCGCTCGCGCCCGCGCCCCGCGTCCCAGCGCGAGCGCATCTGGCGTGCCTACGAAGAACTGGTGGTCTGCGCCGCCGCGAACCTTAAGGTCGTTACCTCCGAAGACATCGTTGCCATGGCGGCGGAAACCGGCAAGTAAGCCGGGACGGAGTCCCGGCACGTCATTCTTGTGATGCCCATCGGCGCAAGGAGGCAAGACCATGACGGAACGCATGCTGCGGAAGTTCGCCTGGCCGGCCGTGTTCTCGTTTGTCCTAGCGCTGCCGCTGCTCGCGGCTGCGCTGGCCCCGTTGCGGGCCGAGGAGGCGGCGCCCGCTCCCCAGGCGCAGCCCGCCGCCAAGGCCGAGCCGGCGGGGAAGACGGCCCCGGCCGCCAAGCCGGCCGCGCCCGCCGCGGCGCGCCCGCGTCCGGTGCCGGAGGACCTGGAGTACATCCGCGACGTTGAGTACGGCAAGGGCGGCGGCAGGGCGCTCCGGCTGGACATCCTGCGGCCCAAGCAGCCGCCCGCCCAGCCCATGCCCGTGGTCGTGTACATCCACGGCGGCGCGTGGCGAGGCGGCTCGAGGGCCGCCATGCCCCTTCTCTGCAACCGCCTCGCCCAGGAGGGCTACTTCTGCGCCAGCATCGAGTACCGCCTGAGCCAGGAGTCGCCGTTCCCGGCACAGATTGAAGATTGTAAATGCGCCATCCGGTTCCTCAGGGCCAGGGCGAAGGAGTACAACATCAACCCGGATCGCATCGGCGTCTGGGGTCACTCGGCGGGCGGGCACCTGGTGGCGCTCCTCGGCACCTCCGGCGACGCCAAGGACCTCGAAGGCACGGGCGGATGGCAGGACCAGTCGAGCCGCGTCCAGGCTGTCCTGGACTGCTTCGGCCCGGCCGACTTCACGATCATCCCGAAGTGGGCCGAGGGCATCCAGGAGCAGATGAAGGGGCCGGTGTACCAACTCCTGGGCGGCCCGGTGGCCGAGAACGCCGAGAAGGCCGCCAAGGCCAGCCCCATCACGCATGTCTCGAAGGACGACCCGCCCATCCTCATCATGCACGGCGACCAGGACTTCGTCGTACCGCTGGACCAGAGCGTCCGCCTAGCCGAGGCCCTGAAGAAGGCCGGCGTCGACGTGACGCTGCACGTCGTCAAGGGCGCCGGCCACGGCTTCCGCGGGCAGGAAATCGAGGACATGACCGCAGCGTTCTTCGACAAGCACCTGAAGGGCAGGGCCGTCAAGCCGTAGGGGCCGCAGTTTCTTATCGGTCGCGGAACCCCGCAACGGTTCGTGGGCGGCGCGCGCCTGTCCGTTCCCCGGCGCGGGTGAGTCCTGAACTTTCCGTGAGGCAAGTCGTGGTCGGCGTGCCGGTTTTCGATTGACAAGTTCGGCGCGCCGAACTATGATTTGTTCTGCGAACATCGGGAAGGCCGGCCGCGTGGGCCGGCGTCGGGGAGGGCACGGCCATGAAGGCGGCTTCGCGTGCGGCTCTGAGCGAAAGCCTCCAGGACTACCTTGAGGCCGTCTACTTCCTGGTCCAGCGTCAGCGCGTCGCGCGGGTGAAAGACATCTCCGCCATGGTGGGCGTCGGCAAGTCCTCCGTCACGGGGGCCGTACAGGCGCTGGCGAGCCGCGGCTTGGTAAACTACGGCCCGTACCAGTTCGTGACGCTCACGGAGGCGGGGGAGGCCGCCGGGCGGGAACTCGTCAGCCGCCATCGCGTCCTGAAGCGATTCCTGATGGACGTGCTGGGCGTGGCGGAGGCCGAGGCCGAGTCCGTCGGCTGCCGCATGGAGCACGCCGTCAAGGGCGACGTGCTCGCGAGGTTCGTCGCGTTCGTGGAGCTCCTGGACCGCCGCCGCGCTGCCGACCCGGGGTGGGCGGCCGCGCTGCGGCGGATGAAGAACGGGCCGGCCGGCTGCGCCGCGAAAACAGGCGGCCGCCGCCGGAAAGCGTAGGGTGCCCGGTGCAAGGCGCTGCATGGCTTCAGAGGTTCCGCCGGCGCTGGCGCGGCGGGTCGGAGGCGGCCGATGGGGCCGCGCCCGAGGCGAGGGGAGCCGCGCCGCCGGCCGAGGGGCGCGCTGCGCCGGCCGGCAGAATCCTTATCATCGGCAGCCCGAACGTCGGCAAGAGCGCGCTCTTCAACCGCTTCACCGGCCGCTACGCCACCGTCTCGAACTATCCGGGCACGACTGTCGAACTTGCGCGCGGCCGCACGAGCCGCGTGCCGGGCGGGGCGGAAGTCATCGACACGCCGGGCATGTACTCGCTGCTGCCGATTACGGAAGAAGAGCGCGTGGCCCGCGCGACGCTCGTGGCCGAGCCGCCCGCCGCCGTCATCCACGTAATCGACGCCAAGAACGTCGAGCGCATGCTCGGCCTGACGGTACAACTAGTCGAGGCCGGGCTGCCGGTCGTCGTCGCGCTGAACATGTGGGACGAGGCGGCTGAACTGGGAATCCGCGTCGACGTGGCTCGCCTGGAGGAATCGCTCGGCGTGCCGGTCGCGGCCACGGTGGCCACCGAGGGCGTGGGCCCGGGCGCGCTGGCCGAGCGATTGCCGGAAGCGCGGCCGCCCCGCGCCTGCCTGCGCGTGGATTACGGCCCGGTGCTGGAGGGTGCCATCAGCCGCATCGCGCGGCTGCTGGGCGCGGCGCCGGGCTTTTCGGCGCGGGCGCGGGCGCTCTTGCTCCTTCAGGGCGACGCGGAAGAGCACACACGCGTGCAGCGGGAACTCGGGCCGGACGTCGCCGCCCGCGTCCGCCGTATCGTCGACGACGCCACGCGCGCCGCCGGCCACGCGCTGCATTACCTGGTGGCCATGGCCCGCAAGTCGTGCGCCGACGAGATTCTGGCCCGCGCTGTTCAACTGCCGCCCGAGGAGCGCACGGGCCTGCGCGAGCGCCTGAGCCGTTTCTGCATGAATCCGCTGACGGGCCTGCCCCTGCTGGCCTTCGTCCTGTACTTCGGACTCTACAAGTTCGTGGGCGACTTCGGCGCCGGCACGCTGGTCGATTTCCTGGAATCGTGGTTCCAGGATTACGTGAACCCGTGGGTGAATGCGGCGGCCGAGCGCGCGCTGCCGTGGGCGGCGGCCCGCGACCTCGTGGCGGGCGAGTTCGGAGTCACCACCCTTGGCATCCGCTACGCCGTGGCCATCGTGCTGCCGATCGTCGGCACGTTCTTCATCGCCTTTTCCATCCTGGAAGATAGCGGCTACCTGCCGCGCCTGGCGATGCTGATTGACCGGGTCTTCAAGCGCATTGGCCTGAACGGCCGTGCGGTCATCCCGATGGTCCTGGGCTTCGGCTGCGACACGATGGCCACGATGGTCACGCGGACGCTTGAATCGAAGCGCGAGCGGCTGATAGCGACTTTGCTCCTGGCGCTGGCTGTGCCGTGCTCGGCGCAGATGGGCGTCATCCTGGGCCTCCTGTCGGGCCGGCCGGCGGCGCTGGCCGTGTGGGCAGGGGTGGTGACGGGCATCTTCCTCTTGGTGGGCGCGGCAGCCGCGCGCGTGATGCCGGGCGAGCGCCCGCAGTTTTACATGGAATTGCCGCCGCTCAGGCTGCCGCGGCCGGCGAACATCTTCCTGAAAACATATACGCGCATGGTGTGGTATCTGAAGGAGGTGCTGCCGCTCTTCGTGCTGGCGAGCGTCATAATCTGGATCGGCCGGCTGACGGGCCTCTTCGACCTGGCTACGGGGGCGCTGGTGCCCGTCCTGCGTCTGATGGGCCTGCCGCCGGAGACGGCCGTGGCGTTCCTGTTCGGCTTCTTCCGGCGCGATTACGGCGCGGCGGGGCTCTTTGACGTGCATCAGCAGGGCCTGCTTTCGGGCAACCAGTTGGCCGTGGCGGCCATTGTGCTGACGCTCTTCCTGCCGTGCGTGGCGCAGTTCCTCATCATGAAGAAGGAGCGGGGGCTGCGGGTGACGCTGCTGGTGTCGGCGTTTGTGCTGGCGGTGGCGTTCGGCGCCGGCTGCGCCACGCACCTGGCGCTGACGGTGCTCGGAGTGCAGTTATGACCTGCCCGTTCTGCGGCAAGGAGTTCGGCGAGGCGGCCGCGCGGACGGCGTGCGCGGGCTGCTCGCTGGTGGGCGGCTGCCGCAAGGTCAAGTGCCCGCACTGCGGCTACGAGATGCCGGAAGAGACGCGGCTGGTGCGGGCCATCCGGCGGTGGAGGTCCAGGCGGCATGATAGATCCGCGGATTGAAGAGGTGCTGGAGTCGCTGTACGAGTCGGAGGTGGAGCAGGGGCGGCCATCGCCGCTCGACGCCGCGGCCGAACCGGTGCGCCTGGCGTGCGAGGCGGGCCTGACGGCCGCGTGCGGCGGCGGGCTGCGCCTGACCGAGCCGGGGCGCGCGGCTGCACGCGACGTCGTCCGCCGTCATCGCCTGGCCGAGCGCCTTCTGGTGGACGTGCTCGACGTGGCGCGCGAGGACGTTGAAGAAGACGCATGCCAGTTCGAGCATATCATCCGCCGCGGCCTGGACGAAAAAATCTGCCGCCTGCTGGGCCACCCGCGCATGTGCCCGCACGGGAAGCCCATTCCGGCGGGCCTGTGCTGCCAGTCGGCCCGGGCCGACGCCATCCGCGAGGTCAGGCCCCTTGCCGAAGGGCCGATCGGCGGCGAGGGGGTCGTCGCCTACCTGAGCACCCGCCAGCGCCGCGACATCCAGAAACTTATGGCCATGGGTATCCTGCCCGGCAGCCGCATACGCCTCATCCGCCGGTTCCCCTCGTACGTGTTCCAGGTGGGGTACGGCCAGTTCACCGCCGATGAGTCGCTGGCCGCCGTCATCTACGTGCACTGGAAGGAGGACGCGAACAGAGAACGGGGAGCAGGAGGCGGTGGGAATCGAGAATCGTAGTTCGGCAATCGGCACCGGCAGGCGGACAGCGGCCGGAACGGGCAACGGGAATGAGGGATGAGGGACAAGGGACAAGGGACAAGCGACAAGCGACAAATGACTAATGGCAATCCGCCAACACTTTGAACTGTCCATTACTAGGATCGGCGGCCCGTCACGGCCCCGCCTACGTCGAGGTACACGTCGAAGAGGTGGTCCAGGCGCGTGGTCTGAAGCACGTCGCGCAGGTGGTCCTGGGGTCCGGCCAGGCGTACGAACCCGCCGCGCATCCGGGCTTTCAGGTAGGCGGTGATGAGTACTCCGAGCGCGTCTGAGCAGATGAAGTCCGTGCGGCTGAGGTCGCAGACGATTCGCGTGGCGCCTGCCTCGATGGCCCCCAGGAGCGCCTCCTTGAGGGCGGCCGAGGCTTCGACGTCGGCCGAGCCGATGACCGCCGCGACCTGGCAGTCGCGGTCCTCTCGCATCTGGATTCTCATGGGGTGGTCCTCCCGCCCGGGGGCGTTCGGTATTTCAGCATGTAAACTTCTTTGCCGCAACACGAGTATTGCACGCAATCCATGTAGGATCGCATGAGCATTATGCCGCGCCCGCACGGCCGCTGGAGGTTCTCGTCGGTCGTCGGGTCGGGCACGCAGACGGGGTTGAAGCCCTCGCCCTCGTCCGAGATGCGGATCTCCATGCGGTCCGGCGCCACGCGGTACGCCAGGCGCACCCTGCGGTCGGGGTCCATCCGGTTGCCGTGCTTCATGGCGTTGACGAGGGCCTCTTCCAGCGCGAGGCGGACGGCGAAGCGGGAGTCCTCGTCGTACCCCATGTCCTCCAGGCGGGCGAGCACGTCGGGTTCGGCCTCGCGGATGGCCTCCAAGTGCGTCGGGAGGACCTTCTCGGTCCAGGGATAGGCGCTGGGAGTGTCGCGCGAATGGGCCGGCACGCTATGCCTCCGCCTCGAAACTGGCGATGGCCTCGTCCTCGCGGTCGAAGATCTTGAACAGCCGGTCCAGGTGGGTGATGGCGAACACCTCGTAGATGTGCGGGTCGATGTCGGCCAGGCGCAGTTCGCCGCCCGACTCTGCCAGGCGCTTGTGCACATGAATAAGTTTGCCCAGCACGAGGCTCGTCAGGTGCACGACGCCCAGAAAACTCAGGACCACGCGCTGGCCCGGCAGTTCCGCGAGCGCCAGCAGCCCCCGGCCGAAGGCGTCCACCTCGGCCTCGCGCAGGATGGCGCTGGCCCGGACGCGGACCAACTTCACCCCCTGGCGGTCAATGACCTGGATGACATCCGGCTGCTCGGGCATCGTCGGCTCGCCTCCATGGGACCGGCCCGTTATCCTAGATGCGTCCGTGGCGGCTGTCAAGCGCGAGAAAAGTCGCCTGTTCCGCGCTCACGGCGAGTGGGCGCTTGTTGCTCCGCGGCCGGGCGGGTAGAATAGCCTCGTCGAGGGCGAGAACGTGAACCCCAAGTGCCGCGCTACGCGCCGCCGTTTTCTCGAGCGGGCGATGGCCTCGGCCCTGGCCGGGCCGTGGGTCGTCTGCGCGTCGGCCCTGGGTGCGGGCGGCAAGTCGGCCCCGAGCAACCGCATCGCGCTGGCGGCCATCGGCGTCGGCGGCCGGGGGAGCGGCGTCCTTCGCAGCATGACCCGGCACGCGGGCGTCCAGGCAGTGGCCGCCTGCGACGTCCAGGAAGGGCGCCTCGCGCCGTTCAAGCAGGCCGGCCTGGGCGTGCACCGCGACTTCCGGGAACTGCTGGCCCGCGGTGACCTCGACGCCGTCGTCATCGCCACCCCCAGCCAGTGGAAGCCGCTGCACACCATCGCGGCCGCCAGGGCGGGCCTGGACGTGTTCTGCGAGAAGCCGATGTCCCTGACGGTGCGCGACGGCCGCGCCATGGTCGAAGCCGTCCGCCGCTACGGCCGCGTCTTCCAGCACGGCACGCAGCAGCGCAGCAGTTGGGAGTTCCGATTCGCCTGCGAGATGGTCCGCAGCGGCCGCATCGGCAGGCTTGAAACGGTCGAGGTGTACGTGGGCGGCCCGCCCGAGGAGTGCCACCTGCCGGCGGAACCCGTGCCGCCGGGCATCGACTGGGACATGTGGCTGGGGCCGGCCCCGTGGCGGCCTTTCCACTCTGGCATTTGCATGCATGAATGCGGCGGGTGGGAGCGGTTCCGCGATTACTCCGGCGGCGGCATGACCGGCTGGGGAAGCCACCACTTCGACATCGCGCAGTGGGGCCTGGCGGCCGACTCAACCGGCCCGCTGGAAGTCGTCCCGCCCGGCGGGAAAGACGCGCCGCTGCTGACCTTCGTGTACGCCGGCGGCGTGCGCGTCATTCACATGAACCGCATGGGCGAGTGGGCCGTCGTCTTCATCGGCTCGGAGGGCAGGGTGGCCGTCAACCGCGGCACGCTCCGCACCTGGCCGGAAAGCCTCATGCGCACGCCCACCGGGCCGGGCGAGGTGCGCCTGTACCAGAGTCCCGGCCACGACGCCGACTTTCTCAGCGCCATCCGCACGCGGCAGAGGCCCGTCTGCGACGTGGAGATCGGCCACCGCACGATGACCGTCTGCCACCTGGGCAACATCGCCTTCGCGCTGCGCCGGCCCCTGAAGTGGGACCCCGTCGGGGAGGAGTTCCTCGGCGACGCCGAGGCCAACCGCCTGCTGGACCGCGGCCGGCGATCGCCATGGCGGCTGTGATCCTGGGCGCCGCGCGCTTGACGGCACTTCTAAGTTCAAGGTTCAAAGTCGAAAGTCAGTGCAGTCAAGTAGCGGATGCGCCGCTCCGCCGTTCACTTTGAACGCTGAACCCCGAACTTTCAACTGCCTTCAGGGGTGCGGGCCGGGCGCCGGCCCGGGCGCGGCGAGAAGGCGGTCCAGGTTGTTCCGGGCGAGGGGGAGGCCGGGCGTCAGGCGCAGTGCCTCGCGGAAGCAGGCGATGGCCTCGTCACGCCTGCCCGCCAGGGCAAGGCAGGTGCCCAGGTTGCTCCAGACCTCGGCGTAGTCGGGCTTGATTGCCAGCGCGCGGCGGTACTCGGCGACGGCCTCGTCGTAGCGGCCGAGGCCCATGAGCACGTTGGCCAAGTTGTTATGGGCGTGGATGTGTTCGCCGTCCAGCCTGATGGCCTCGCGGTAGCGGTCGATGGCCTCGTGCAGGCGCCCGTCGCGCCATAGGACGTTGCCGAGCGTGTACTGTGCGCGGGGGTTGTCCGGCCGCTTGGCCGCGATGTCCGACCACATCAGGTAGTCGCTGCCGTAGTCCTCGTTGCGCAGGATGGTCAGGTATCCCAGGGCAGCGGCGGCTGCCGCCGTCAGGACGGAGGCCAGCATCCACCCGATGCGCATCCGCAGCGCATCCGCCGGCACCACGCGCCCGAGCGCCCACGCCCCCGCCGCATACGTGCCGCACACGGCCAGGGCTGCCACAGACGCCAGCGGCAGGTACATGCGGTGCTCGAACGCCGGGTCCTCGATGGGAAAAACGCTGGACGTGGGCGCAAGGATGATGAAGAAGACGAGGCCCGCCAGCCCCGCGGCCGACCGCCGCCCACGCGGCGCCGGGCTTGCCACGGCGTCGCCCCCTGGCACGGCAGGCGTGCCGTCGGCCACGGCGCGGCCCGCGGCCGTGCCAGGGTGGCCTGACGGCAGGCCAGCCGGGCGCCGCCACGCCGCCCATATCGCCGCGCCCAGCAGCCCAGTCACGAGGACGGCGTGCGGCAGGATCTCCGCCGCCGTTCTTGCCACCGGCCAGAAGTGATCCAGGCACAGCGGATGCGGCCAGACGGCCAGCCGCAGGTAGTGCACAAGCACGCCCGGCTCGGTCCGCAGGTACTCCCACGGCGTCGGCAGCGGACGCTGGGCCATGAAGGACCTGGCGGGCGCCGCACCGGCCAGGAGCCAGTTTTGCGCCACGAGCGCCGCGAACGGCAGAATCACCAGCCATGTCGCTGCCAGGCCGGCGTACAGGCCCCACCGACGCCTGAGCGCCTCGCCTAACGAGCCCGCCAGCACCGTGCGGTCGTACAGCAGCGCCACCAGCGGCGCGGTGATCATCACCTGCTTCGACCCCATGCCCAGGGCGCACGCGGCCACGGCGGCGGCGTACCACCATCGCGGCCGGCGCGACTCGGCGGCCCGTACGATTCCGTACAGCGTGAGCAAGTAGAACAGGCCCATCATCGCCTCGCCGCGCTGGACGATGTACGTCACGGACTGCGTCTGAAGCGGGTGGACCGTCCAGAGCAGCGCCGTTGCAAGGGCGAGGCCGTCGGCGATGAGCGAGCCGGCGCCCACGCCGATCCTCCGCAGCGTCCGCCGCAGGAGGCCGGCGAGCGCGAGCGCTGCCAGCAGGTGCACGGCCACGTTTACCGCGCGGTAGCCGCGCACGTCCAGGCCGCCCAGGGCGTAGTTCGCGGCCAGCGTCAGGCCTAAGACGGGGCGCGTCCAGAATGACTTGGTGAACATGACCCGCCACGGGGCGCCGTCCTGGCGCAGGTCGGCGTTGTCGCGGATGTGCGGCAGGTCGTCGAAGATGAACGGGTTACGGAGGCTGCCTGCATAGACGCCTGCGGCGGCGGCCAGGAGGAGGGCCGCCCCCAGGATGGTCATGAGACGCCGGCCGCGCGCGGTGCCGCTGGCCTGCGGCCGAGCGTCGCCCCCGCTGTGCGGGGCGGAGAGCGGCAACTCGATTCGGCCCGGCGGTTGGCTCACGCCGGCATCATACCGCCCGCGACGGGCCACTTCAACCGCGCCCCGCGCTGCGCCGCACACCTCCCGCAAGCCGGGGAAAGGGATGGGGCGGTGCTGCTGCGTGTTGACGCAGCCGCGACGGCCCGCTAGTCTTTGCGCTTGGCCGGGTGCGGGCTGCGCGTGAACCGAACCTGGCGCTCTCGTATTATGTCGAGGAACCTGGCGATGCGAGCGATGCCGGCGGTTCTTGTTCTGATGCTGATACCCGCTCGCGGCTTGGCCGCTGCGCCCGAGGTCTCGACGCCCGATGAGTTCAACGCCCGCGCGTCGGCGCTCAAACCCGGCGATGAACTCGTCGTCCGCGACGGCGTCTACGCCGACTGGCGGGTCGAGGCGGCCGCGAGCGGGGCCGAGGGCCGGCCCGTCGTCATCCGGCCGCAGACCCCGGGCGGTGTAACGCTGCGGCGCGCGACGGCCGTGGCCATCAAGGGCCGCTTCGTCGAGTTCCGCGGGTTCCTGTTCGACCACGCGGGGCCGGACATCGCCGTCAACGTCCTCGGCAGCCGCTGCCGGGTGACCGAGTGCCGGTTCCTCCACTGCGGGAACCCGCGTTCTACGTTCGGCCATGTGGTGGAGGTGGGCGAGGGGGCCTGCGACAACCGCGTGGACCACTGCCTGTTCGAGGACTCCAAGTCGATGAGCCTCGGCCTGCGGGTCCGCCAGGAGGACCGCCTTGCCCTGCGCAACTGCTTCGACCACAATACCTTCCGCGATATCCCGCACCTTTCCTACAACGGGCAGGAGCCCATCCAGATAGGCCAGGGCTACGCGGGCAGCCACGAGTTCGAGACACACGCTCTCGTCGAGTACAACGTGTTCGACCACGCCGACGGCGACGCCGAACTCATCTCCAACAAAACATCACGCAATATCATCCGGTACAACGTGGCGGCCGGATGCCGGGCCGCCCTCGTTCTGCGCGGCGGCAACGACTGCCTCGTCGAGGGCAACGTCCTGGTGCGCAACCGCGGCGGCATCCGCATCCACGGCCGCGGGCACGTTGTCGTCAACAACCTGTGCGCGAAGAACGCCGACTACGGCATCGCGATGCCCCTGGGCGGCGGCAACCACAGCCAGGCCGAGCGATGCCTTGTCGCCCACAACACGCTCGTCGAAAACGGTCCCGCCGGCATCACGTTCTCCAACTACCAGCAGAACGCCGTCCGCCCCGCGGGCAACCGGATCCTCAACAACCTCATCGCCGGCGGGGCGGGCGTCTTGCTGGACCTCAACGGCGCGGCTGACAACGAGGTGGCTGGCAACCTGTTCTGGCCGACGGGCGGGGCGAAGGTCGGCTTCGAAGGCCCGGGCGCGCGCCTGGCCGACCCGCTCCTGGCGGGCGAGGAGGAGGCGCTCCGTCCGCGCGAGGGAAGCCCCGTCCGCGATGCGGCCGCGCGGCTTGCGCAGGTGACGCGTGACCGGCTCGGCCGGACGCGGCCCGGCGGCGGCGGTCCCGACGTCGGGGCCGATGAGATCGACGCCGCAATGCCGCACGCCGCCGCCGGCGACGCCGTCGTCCTGCCGCCCGTCCCGCCCCCGCGACCGGCGACGAGCGCCGATGCCTTCAAGGGCGACCTGGTGTTCTCGATGGACCCTGGCGGCCCCCTGCGCGGCTGGCAGCGCGAGGGCGACGGCAAGGCCGAGGCCGACGGCAAGATGCTCCGGCTGGAGGGTGCAACCGTCTGGCTGGCGCAGGACCTGCCGGCCGACTTCGCGGCCGAGTGGGAATATCAGCCGGCCGCCCTGGCCGCGAGGGCTTCAATCGCCTTCGCGGCGGCCGGCCGCAAGGGCGGCTACACGCTCGCCTTCGGCGGGAAGAAGGATGACAAGCCCGACGGCGTCGTCACCCTCGCCAAGGGGCTGCCGAAGCACGTCGTCGCCGACGGCCACGACACCGTCCTGCCGAACAGACCGAAGGACCCCATCCCTGACCCGCCGAACCGCTGGTACAGGTGCCGGCTCGTCCGCCGCGGCGGCCTGGTGCGCCTGGAGTTGTCCGGCACGGCGGTGCTCGTCTGGAACGACATCGGCGTCGTGGGCGGCCCGGCGCCGGGGGCGGGCGCCTTCGGCCTCCGCCAGGAAGGCGCCGGCTCATGGAGGAATCTGAAAATCTGGAAAGGTAAAGCCTGATGCCCGGGGAGCAGGGAGCGCCCGGGGCGGGCGCTCACCGCCGCCAGGGGCCGGCCCAAGGACGTCCATTCCTTCCCGGCCGGCCCGCAGTTCGTCAACGCCCCCGGCACGTTCAGCCGGCCGGAGGACTTCAAGCGGCGCGCCTGTTCCAAGAACGGGCGCGGTGAAAGCGGCCGCGTAGGATTCTGTTGTTTCGGCAAGCGCAGGCGGTACACTCCTGGCGGGGCGAAGCCGCGACGGCTCCGCCGGGCCGTTTGCCGCGAGGGCGGACGCCCCGGCTCGCCGGGGCGGCGCCGCGGCAAGCCCGTCAGATAAGGAGACTGATATGAAAAAACCGGCATGCATGTGTCTTCTGGCGGCGCTGGCGGCCTGCCTCGCGGGCTTGGCGGCGGGCTGCGCTGCGGTCGGCGAAAGGAAGGGGCCGCCGCCGACCGTCGCCTGCGACGACCTCGTTCCGCCCGCGGCCGAGGCGGCCCCGGGCGTCACCGGGAAGCACTTCGTCATGAACTGGATGCTGCTCGGGCCCTTCACGTTCAAGGAGGAGGACTTTGGCGGCGGGCATCAGCAGGCCGCGATTGACAAGGAGTTCATGCCGGGCGAGGGCAGACTCGACGGCACGCAGAAACCTCCGCCGGGCGCCGCGTGGAGAAGCATGCGATTCACCGGCGGGGACCACATGGGCATGATTGATCTCGATGCGTTCTACGGCGGGATCGAGCATGCCGCCGCGTACGCCGTCGCCTGGCTCGATTGCCCGCAGGACATGCCCAGCGCCAGGCTCCTCGTCGGCAGCGACGATTACATCAGAATCTGGGTCAACGGGAAACTGGTGCACACGTACAACAAGGAGCGGCGGCCGGGCGAGCAGGACCAGGACGCCATCGCCGGCGTCATGCTCCGGAAGGGGCCGAACCGCATCGTCGTCAAGTGCGTCGACGTGGTCCTCGGCTGGAACTTCTACTTCCGCCTGACCGATGGCCAGGGCCGGCCGATCTTCGTGCGGCCGAAACTGTAGATGCTGCAATGTGCCTTGGCGAGCTGCGTTTCACCTGGCGAACGCGTGGGCGGGGCATCGAGCCGCACGGCCCGGTATTGCAGCGCTGTGCCCGCGCGGCGGGTCCCCTGATCCGCCGCGCGAAGCGCCTGGTAGGGCTGTGCTAACAGGGAGTCACCACCGCCGGCCTTCGTACGGCGCGGCCGCAGGACGAAGGCCGGGCAAGACCATCGCGGCCACAGAGGAGGTTCTCCGATGAGCCGTCTCTCGGCATGGGCATGTGCGGCGGTGCTCGCGGCGATTCTGGCCGCGCCCGCCTGGGCGGGGGCCAGGAACAGGGAACCGGCCCAGAGCGAATACGACCTCATGGTGAGCGAACTGAAACTCACCGAGCAGCAGCAGGCTGACCTGAAGGCCAAGTTCAAGGCGCGCGACGACGCTTTGGCTGCCTGGACCGCCGCCAACGGCGAGAAACTCAGGGCCGCCGAGGACGCCGCCAAGGCCGCCCGAGGCGGCACGGACGAGGCCGCCAGGCAGAAGGCCTCCGCCGACCTGAAGGCCCTTCAGGAGCAGCGCGCCGGTGCCGTCGCCGAAGCGGAGGCCGCCATCCTGGCCGCCCTCACGCCCGAGCAGAAAATCGCGTGGGAGGGCGTTAAACTGTTCCAGGCCACCGTCGGCCGCATGAGGAAGGTCGCCCTGACCGAGGAGCAGACGGCCAAGATAAAGATCGCCTGTGCCGCCGCGGCGAAGGACCTCGCTGCCGTCCAGGGCGATGACAGAAAGGCCAAGCAGGAAAGGTCCGAGGTCCCGCGCCGCCTGAAGTGGGCCATCGAACAGGTCATCCTGACTCCCGAGCAGCGCGAGGCCGTGGTACGGAAACCCGCCGCGCCCGCCCCGGCGGCGCCGGCGCCCGCCGCAGCCCCCGCCGAGGCGCCGAAGTAACCGTCGCCCTGCCTCGGGGGCACGGGCGCGGCGCCTGGCACCATGCTCTCGCTTGAGAGAGCATGCGCCCGGCGGCGTACGGCCATGCTCTCGCAACGGCGCGAAAGCATGGCACCCGCGGCCGGTCTTGCACCACCCCGGCACGGCAGGCGTGCCGGGGCCGCCCGGCATGCTGTGCCGTGGCTGGCCGTGGCCTGCCGGCGGAGGCTCGCGCCGCGCAAACTCCCGGTGCGTCAACGTGTCAGCGGAAAGGAGATTTTCAATGCATCGCCTCGGCCGTTTGGGCGGCCGCCTCGCCGGACCGGAGGCTGCCTTGGTCGCGCTCGTGTGCACGATCTGGTGGGCAGTGCCGCTTCGGGCAGGGCCGGCGGATGAGGCCCGGCAGATCCTGTCGGCCGCGGGCGCAAAGGGCGGCTTTGTCGTACACCTGGGCTGCGGCGACGGAAAACTCACGGTTGAACTCCGCCCGGGCGAGAACTTCATCGTCCAGGGCCTGGACGTATCGCCCGAGAAAGTCGCGGAAGCCCGCCGCCATATCGCCGAACGCGGAGTGTACGGCGACGTCACCGCCAGGCAGTTCGACGGCGCCGGCCTGCCCTTCGCCGACAACACGGTCAACCTGCTGGTTATCGACGGCCCTTGTTCCGTGCCGAGGCAGGAGATGACGAGGGTCTTGTGCCCCGGGGGGACCCTGTGCGCGAAGGATGGCGCCGCGTGGAAGGCCGAAACCAAGCCTCGCCCATCGGATCTAGATGAGTGGACTCATTATCACCACGACCCGCAGGGCACCATGGTGGGCTTGGACAAGGTAGTCGGCCCGCCGCAGCGCATCCAGTGGGTGGGCGACCCCAAGTGGCTGCGCAACCACGATTTCATGTCCAGCATGCATGCCATGGTGTCGTCCGGCGCCAGGATCTTCTACATCATAGACGAGGGGCTCCGGCAGCACGTCTTCCTGCCCGCCCAGTGGAGCCTCGTGGCGCGCGACGCGTTCAACGGAACGGTCCTCTGGAAGCGGCCCCTGAAGGACTGGCATCCCGCCAACTGGCCCTTGAAAAGCGGGCCCGGCTGCCTGCCGCGCAGGCTTGTGGCCGTCGGAGACCGCATCTTTGCCACCCTCGGCCTTTCTGAACCGCTGGCGGCCCTGGATGCCGCATCGGGCCGGACCATCCGGACGTACGACGGCACGAAGGCCGCGGAGGAAATAGCGTTTTCCGAAGGTACCCTTTTCCTTCTCGTTGACCCGGACAGGCGGCCCGTGGACTACAGGGCCGAAGGTCCAACCTATGCCGAAATAAATCGTGCCAACTCCGGATGGGGATGGACCAGTCAAAGCCCTCAGCGCTGCATCGCCGCCGTGGAAGCCGACTCGGGGAGAATCCTCTGGAAGCACGCCGCCAGGATAGCGCCGCTCACGCTTACCGTGGGCGCAAGGAGCGTCTTCTTCTTCGACGGCGGCGCCATGGCGGCCCTCGACCGCAAGACCGGCAGGCCCGCCTGGGTCTCGGACAACCTGCCCCGCGCCGCAATCAGGCCCGCAACGGGGGCGGCCCCGAGGGTGATCCTGTCCGACGGGGTGCTTGTCCTGTGCCACGGAACGCAGGTCTGGGGCCTCTCCGCCGAGAGCGGCAAACTGCTGTGGGAGGGCAAGATACCCCCGACGGGTCACCACTGCCCCAGCGACCTGTTCGTCATAGGAGGGCTCGTCTGGTCGGCGCACACGGGCGCCGCGCAGCAGAAAGGGACCCACTTCGTCGCCCTGGACCTCCGCACGGGCGCCGCCGCCAGGGACTTCGTGGCCGAGAACCTGCCGGGCTTCCCCATGCACCCGCGGTGCTATCCCGGCCGGGCCACGCAGCGATATATCATGACCGCCGGGATGGGAACGGAGTTCTACGAGGTCGGCGGCAACAGTGTGGAAATATATAATTATGTGCGTGGCAGTTGCATATACGGCGTCATGCCCTGCAACGGGCTGCTCTACAAGCCCCCCGACTCGTGCGCCTGCTACTATATGTCAAAATTGGAGTATCTCTGCGCCCTGGCCCCGGCCTGCCCCCGGCCCGGGGCCGCGCAGCCGATGCCCGAAGACGGCCGTCTCCAGAAGGGGCCCGCCTACGCAGCCGCCCCGGGCCAGGACCACGCCGCCGGCCCCGGCGCCGCGGAGGACTGGCCGATGTACAGGCACGACCCGGCGCGCAGCGGCTCGTGCCCGTCGCCCGTCCCGGCGGCCTTGAAGAAGTCGTGGGAGGCCAGGCTGGGCGGCAGGCTGAGCCAGCCGGTCGCGGCCGGCGGCAGAGTTTACGTCGCCTCGGCCGACGCGCACACGCTCTACGCCCTGGATGCCGCCGGCGGCAAGGTGTTATGGAAATACCTGGCCGGAGGCAGGATCGACTCTCCGCCCACGGTGTACCGGGGGGCGGTCTTCTTCGGCTGCGCCGACGGCCGCATCTACTGCCTCCTGGCCGCCGACGGGTCGCTGGCATGGTCGTACCTGGTTGCGCCGCAGGACCGCCAGATCATCTCCTGCCAGCGGCCCGAGTCGGTCTGGCCCCTGAGCGGCAGCGTGCTCGTCCGCGGAGGCGCCGTTTACGGCCTGGCCGGCCGCAACATGTTCTTCGACGGCGGCCTTCGTCTGGTGCGCCTCGACAGCGCCACCGGCAGGAAAATATCGGAGACCGTCCTGGACGAACTCGACCCGCAGACGGGCAAGAACCTTCAGACGTTGATATCCGCCAAGTCCATGCCCGTGGCGAACCCGGACATCCTGTCCTGCGACGGGAAGTACCTCTACATGGGTACGCAGAAGTTCGACCTGGAGGGCAGGCGAGCCGGCATCGAGGTCGCGTCGGCCAGGCAAATCGGCTCGCAGCCGGAGACCCGCCACCTCTTCTGCCCGACCGGATTCCTGGACGATGCGTGGTTCCACAGAACATATTGGATTTATGGAGATAATTGCGCCGAAGGCTGGGCCCTTTACAACCTCGCGCAGAAGCACACGCCCTGCGGGCGCATCATGGCCCTGGACGAGTCGCGGGCCTACGCCTTCCGCGCCGACGGCCTGGGCAACACCCTCCTGCCCACGCCCGCCTACCGGCTCTACGCGGCGGACAGGAATGTCCGGGACGAGGCGCCGCAGCAGCAGCAGAACGGCGCCCCCGCGAAGAAGAAGGCCAAGGCCGGGAAGGCGGCCGGCGCCGCGGCGGAGGCGAACATCGCCGGCGGGTACAAGGTCTACTGGCAGATACCGTCTCCGCCGCTTTTCGCGAACGCCATGGCCGTCGGAGGCAGGAGGCTGTTCGTCGCAGGCCCGCCGGACGTCGCCGACGAATCCCGGATGCTCGGGTTCCTGCCGGGGGCCGACGACGAGATAAACCGCCAACTCAAGGCCCAGGACGACGCCTGGCGAGGCAAGATGGGGGGCCTGCTGTGGGTGGTCTCGGCCGAAGACGGCGCAAAACTGGCGGAATACCGCCTGGAGGCCGTCCCCGTATGGGACGGCATGTCGATTGCTAATGGAAAACTCTTCATATCGTTGCAGAACGGCGCCGTGACCTGCTGGGACGGGAAGTAGCGGCGAGGCTCGCCCGCGCCGAGAACCCGGCTGGCCGGGCGGGCGCGGCCGCGTTCGATGCCCGGCCGACGGGGCGATTGCGCCGGCACGTGTTTTCATCCAGCACGGGCCCGCGAGGACGAGGCGAGGATCAATCCCCATGAACGGGCTGAACCGGCGCGACTTCCTCCGGTGGTCCGCCGCAGGGGCCGCGCTTGCGGCCGGCCGGCGGTTGGCGAAGGCCGCCGAAGGCAGGAGGCCCAACGTCGTGGTCATCCTGACCGATGACCAGCGGTGGGACGCCATGAGTTGTGCCGGCCACCCCTTCCTGAAGACCCCCAACATCGACCGCATCGCCCGGGAAGGCGTCCGCTTCGCCAACGCGTTCGTCACCACCTCGCTGTGTTCGCCCAGCCGGGCGTCGCTGCTGAGCGGCCGGTACGCGCACAGCCACGGCGTTCGCGACAACTTTACCGACTACCCGGCCGACCTGCCGGGCTATCCCCGCCGGCTGCACGACATTGGGTACGAGACGGCATATATCGGCAAGTGGCACATGGGCGAACAGGATGACCGGCAGCGCCCCGGCTTCGATTACTGGATGAGCCACAAGGGCCAGGGCAACTACTTCGATAACGAGTTCAACGTCAACGGCGAGCGGCAGGTCATCAAGGGCTATTACACGCATGTCGTCACCGACCACGCCGTGGCCTGGCTGAAGCGGCCGCACCCGAAGCCGTTTCTTCTCATCATGGGGCACAAGGCGCCGCACGGCGGCCCGATCGTGCCGGAGCCCAGGTACGAGCACGTGTTCGACGGCGTGCCGATTCAGCGTCCGCCCACGGCCGCGGACTACGGCCCCGGCAAGCCGGAGTGGCTCAGGCTGCGGGTGCCCACGTGGCACGGCATCGAGGGGCCGCTGTACGGGCTGAAGGATTTCGGCAAGTTCGTCCGCTACTACCACGCGACCCTTGTTTCGGTCGAGGACAGCGTCGGCCGCGTCTTGGCGGCCCTGGAAGAAACCGGGCAACTGGACGACACCATCATCGTTTACACCAGCGATAACGGGTTCTTCCTCGGCGAGCACGGCTGCGTGGACAAGCGGGCCATGTACGAAGAGAGCATCCGCATCCCGCTGCTCGTGCGCTGGCCGGGGCTGGTCCGCGGGCCGATGGTCGTCGACCGGATGGTGTTGAGCATCGACCTGGCGCCGAGCCTGCTGGACCTGTGCGGGGCCGCGCCCCTGGAAGGCATTCACGGGCGGTCCTGGAAGCCGCTCCTGGGCGGCGATGCCCGCGGCTGGCGCACCTCCTGGCACTACGCGTATAACTACGAGACCGAGTTCCCGTACACCCCGAACATCCGCGGCGTGCGCACCGAAGAATGGAAGTATGTGCATTACCCGCACGGCGACGGCGGCCCCGACCGCTACAAGGCCGAACTGTACTGCCTTAAGACCGATCCCCACGAGACCAGGAACCTGGTTGACGATCCGGCGGCCGCCGAGAAACTCAAGGAACTTCAGGCCGAACTGGCACGCCTGCTCCGCCAGACCGGCGCCGATCCGGACATCATGCCGGTGGACGAGGGCATCAAGAACGTGCTGCCCAGGTACTAGTCGCCGCACCGCCGGAATCAGTCAGGAGCACGCGATGAACCCATATCGGTTGGCGCCGGCCCTCCTGATGGTCTGCTGCCATGCGGCCATGGCCGACGAGTGGCCGCAGTGGCGAGGGCCGGACCGCGACGGCGCCTGGAAGGAGACGGGCGTGCTCCAGGCGCTCCCGGCGGACCGCCTGCCGCTCAAATGGCGCGCGCCCGTGGGCGGCGGGTACACCGGCCCCACCGTCGCCGGCGGCCGCGTCTACGTCATGGACCGCCGGGTCGAGCCGAAGGAGGCCGAGCGCGTGCTCTGCTTCGACGCGGCGACCGGCCGGCCTCTCTGGACTTATGCCTACGACTGCGTCTATGAGAAACTTCAATACCCGGCCGGGCCGCGCGCCTGCGTCTCCGTCGCCGGCGGCCGGGCCTACGCCCTCGGCGCCGTGGGCCACCTCCACTGCCTCGATGCGGCCGACGGCGGCCTCATCTGGAAGAAGGACCCCGCGGCCGACTACAGGGTCCGCCCGCCCACCTGGGGCGTCGCGTCGGCGCCCCTGGTTGACGCCGGCGCGGTCATCGTGCAACTCGGCGCCGCCGACGGCGCCTGCATCGTATCGCTCGATGCCGCGACCGGTCGGGAGAACTGGCGGGCGCTGGACGACCGCGCATCGTATTCCGCGCCGATAATCGTGACCCAGGCCGGCCGCCGCGTCCTGGTCTGCTGGACGGGCGACAGCGTCGCCGGCCTCGACCCCGCCTCCGGGCGGCTTTACTGGAAGCACCCCACCCCTCCGCGCAGGATGGTCATCAACGTGCCGACGCCCGTCGTGGACAGCGGCCGGCTCTTCCTGACCGCGTTCTACGACGGGTCGTACATGCTCCGCCTGCGGCAGGACGCCCTGGAGGTCGAGGTGCTCTGGCGCCGCCACGGCGAGAGCGAAATCAGGACCGACGCGCTTCACGCGATGATAAGCACCCCGTACTTCCAGGGCGACTACGTTTACGGCGTTGACAGTTACGGCGAACTGCGATGCCTGGACGCACGCACCGGCGACCGCGTGTGGGAAGACCTGACGGCCGTCCCGAAGGCCCGGTGGAGCACGATCCACATCGTCCGTGGCGGCGAGCGATTCTGGATGTTCAACGAGCGTGGCGAATTGATTATCGGTGCGCTTTCGCCCGAGGGCTTCCGCGAAATCAGCCGCGCGAAACTCATTGAGCCGACGCGGGGCCAACTCTCGCAGCGCGGCGGCGTCTGCTGGTCGCATCCGGCCTATGCTTACAGGCACATTTTCGCGCGGAACGACAGCGAACTCGTCTGCGCCAGCCTCGCGGCCGATTGACCCGGCCGCCGATGCGCCATGGCGCTATGGCGACGGCCCGCCGCCGGCCGGCCGCGCAGCGGTCTGAAATTGCGTCTCTTGTGCACAGCGAGAGAAAGGGCAGGGCCATGCAACCTCGATCGCTGATGGCGTCCGCCGGCAGCCGGGCGTTGGCCGGGGCCGCGCTGGTGATTGCCGCCCTCTGCGTCGCGGGCCGGGCGCACGCCGCCGAAGTCGCGTTCCGCCACGAGGTAGTCGACGCGCAGAATCCCACCCATCCGCATTGCAAGGCCGCCGGCGACATCGACGGCGACGGCCTGCCCGACCTGCTGGCTGCCAGCGCCGCCGGCGACGGCCTGTTCTGGTACCGCTATCCGAAGTGGACCAAGCACCTCATTGCCCCCGGGGCGTTTACGACCGACATGGCCGTGGCCGACATCGACCGCGACGGGCGCCTCGACGTGGTCATCCCCGGCCGCGCCGGGCTGACGTGGTTCCGCAACCCGTGCGCGCCGGGCCTGGACCCGGCCGCCGCCGCGTGGTCCGCGCGCGTGATTTCCGCCGAAGGGGCCGACATGCACGACGTGGAAGTGGCCGACCTGGACGGCGATGGCAAACCGGACGTCGTCACGCGGCACCAGTCGGGCTTCGGCAAGCGGCGGGGCAACCAGATTCATTTCTGGCGGCAGGAGGGGCCGGACGCCTGGTCGCACCGCACCGCGGCGTGCCCGCACGGCGAAGGCCTGGCCGCGGCCGATCTCGACGCCGACGGCCATCCTGATGTCGTCATCGGCGGGCGGTGGTACAGGAACCCCGGCGCCGCCGGCAGCGCCTGGCAGGAGCATGCTTACATCGACCCCGCGGCCTTCGACCAGGGCTGGACCAACGGCGACGTGGTGGCCGCCGTCGGCGACATCGACGGCGACGGCAGGCCGGACATCGTTCTTTCGCCGGCCGAGGGCAAGGGCCGCCTCTCCTGGTTTGCCGCGCCGCCGGACCCCCGGCGCACGAACTGGACCGAGCAGGTCATCCAGGCCGACTCCGACTACATGCACGGCCTGCGCCTCGGAGACCTCGACGGCGATGGACGCCTCGACGTGGTCGCAGCCAAGATGCACCAGGCTTCCGCCCCGCAGGAAGTCGCCGTCTTCTGGAACCGCGGCGGCGGCCGGCCGTGGCCCAAGCAGGTGGTCTCCGCGCGCGGGTCGCACAACATCGTTCTGGTTGACGTTGCGGCCGACGGGGCGATCGACATCTTCGGCGCCAACTGGAACAACAAGGCCGCCGCCGGCGCACCGCTGGAGTTGTGGCGGAACCTGCGGTCCGAAGCAAGACCCTCCGCCCCGGCGCCGTAAGGATGCCGGGAATTACGGGGACGCCTTGCATCAACCAGCAGGGCAGCGCCGGGTTCCGCTTTCGCGCCGCGCGCCTCCGCGGGCCTCGCGCGGCGGGTTCCCGCGGGTTTCGCGCGGCGGGTCTCCGCACCCGCCGCGCCGCCTGCCGGCCGATGTCCGCCGGCTCAGCCCCCCGGCGGCGGCCGCAGACCGCCGGTGCTCATTTGCACGGCCGTCTCAGGGCGATATAATACTGGTCAGGATCGAGCGCGTGCGCGTGCCGAACGCGGTTTGCCGCGCGCGGGGCTGTGCGGCCAATCCCGGCCGGCGCGGCGCGGGAGGAGGGCAGCCATGAGGTGCCTCGGAACTCTTGGGCGTGCGGCGGCAACGGTCGGCGCCGCGGTTCTTTTCTCGGCGCCCGCCTTCGCCGGACGCGGCGACGTCGAGCCGGCCCTGCGCGACATGGTCGAGGCCGACTGGGCCGCCCAGGAGAGCCGCCTCGGCCGCACGCCTGAATCGCCCGACGCCGTCCGCGCGGCCCTGAAGCGCGCGGGCGCGCTGGTGGCCGACCTCGGCGCCATGCCGGCCGCGCCCGACGTAGCCGCCGACGCCGCCGCGGTGGCCCGCCTCCGGGATGAGGCGAAGGACCTCGACTCGCTCGACGCCGTCGCACGCCTGGACCTCTACCGCCGCACGCGCTGGGCGGCGCGCGACCTGGCGCTCAGGAATCCGCTCCTGGCCGGCAAGCCCCTGGTCTTCATGAAGCGCAACCGCTTCATCTGCCAGATGCTGCACGAGTACGTCGCGTACTTCGACGAATACGGCCGCGTGCTGGGGGGAGGAGTGTACATACTTGAATCACCAGGCGTGTCCCTCAGGACCCGCGACCTGTTGCAGGGCCGCCTGCCGCCCGGCTGCTACGCCACGCTGGCCCTCTCTTTCGACGCCCGGCGCATCTTCTTCGCCTTCGCCGAGTGCCGGGGCCGCCCCGTCGAGTGGGGGTCGCCCGAGCACCCGTTCTACCACATTCTCGAGGTTGACCCGGAGGGGGCCGACCTGCGGCAACTGACGTACGGGCGGTTTGACGATTTCGACCCGTGCCCGCTGCCCGACGGCGGCCTGGCCTTCATGTCCACCCGGCGCGGCGGGTTCACGCGCTGCAACAACCCGTGGGAACCCATCCCCGTGTACACCCTGCACCGCATGGACGCCGGCGGCGGGAACCTCCGCACCATCTCGTTCCACGAGACCAACGAGTGGCACCCGAGCGTGCTTTCCGATGGCCGCATTATCTACACGCGTTGGGATTACGTCGACCGCTCGGCCGCCAACTTCCACGGCCTCTGGGCCGCCAACCCCGACGGCACCGCACCCGCCGCCGTCTTCGGCAACTATACCGGCCGCATCAACGCCTGCTTCCAGGCGCGGGCCATCCCCGGCTCGCCGCGGATCATCTTCGTGGCCGGGGCGCATCATGCCGACGTCGGCGGGTCGCTCGCCATACTCGACCCGTCGCGCCCCCGCCTGGACGCCCAGCGCGGCACGGACGGCCTCGACGCCGTCGAGCGGCTGACGCCCGAGGTCCCCTTCCCGGAGGGCGACGGCCCCGACGGCGGCTGGCCCGAGAGTTATTTCCATAGCCCGTGGCCGCTGTCGGAGAACTACTTCCTGGTGTCGTTCGGCTACGGCAAACTGCCCGGCATGTCGAGCGGCGGCAAACGCGACTCCACCGGCCTGTACTACCTCGACCGCTTCGGCAACCTGGAACTCTTGTATCGCGACCGGCGGCTGCCCTGCATGTACCCGATTCTGCTTGCGCCGCGCCCCGTGCCGCCCGTCATCGCGCCCCAGTCGGACCCCGGCCTGGGCGACGAAGGCGAGTTCATCCTGACCGACGTCCGCCGCAGCCTCCTTGCGCTGCCCGAAGGCCGCCGCGTCGCCCACCTGCGAGTCTACCAGGTGCTCCCCAAGACCACGCCCACCGTCAATCAGCCGCGCATCGGCCATGCAAACGCCGAAGGCGCGAGGATGCTCCTCGGTACGGTTCCCGTGGAGGCCGACGGCTCGGCCTACTTCCGCGCACCCGCCCGCAGACCGCTCTACTTCCAGGCCGTGGACCAGGACGGCCGCGCCGTCCAGAGCATGCGCTCGACGGCCTACCTTCAGCCCGGCGAGCGGCGGGGCTGCGTCGGCTGCCACGAGCCGGTCGGGGCCGCGCCGCCCCCCGCGAAGATGCTGGCAGCCGCGCGCGGGCCGTCGCGCCTCCGGCCCGGCCCCGACGGCACGCAGCCGTTCTCTTTCCCGCGACTCGTTCAGCCGGTGCTCGACAAGCACTGCGTCCGCTGCCATGACGGCAAGGAAGGGGTGGAGAAAGGGCCTTTCGCCCTCACCGGCGAACCCGACGGGCCGTTCAGCCGCTCGTACCAGGGTCTGAAACGCTACCTGCGGTGGTTCGAGTGGGGCGGGGCCAGCATCGCCGCAGCGGTGACGCGCCCCGGCCGCATCGGCGCGGATGAAAGCCCGCTCGTGAAGGTCCTGGAGGGCGAGAAACACCGCGCCCGCATCACCCTCTCCGCGGAGGACCGCGAGCGCCTCCTTGTCTGGATCGACGGCAACGCGCCGTTCTACGGAACGTACAGCCCCGCCGAGCAGGAAGCCCAGCGCCGCGGCCAAGCCGTCGCGCCGCCGCAGGTGCAGTAGAGAGACAGTTCAAAGTCCGGAGTTCAAAGTGGCAGGTGCCCCGCCCGGGGCGGGCGAAAGCGTGGGTGGCCGCGTGCTATGGTTGCCTGGGGCGGGCTTCGTTCTTCTCACCGTTCTCTCATCCGTCGGTCCGTAGTGTGGCGAGGCCGCCGATGCGCGGGCGCGCCGCCGCCTCGAACCTTCGCAGGACGGACCGGATGCGCCTCAGGCGCGCGGTCACTCGAAAGGAGGCTTGGCCATGTCGCACCTACGCCGGATGTTGCTCCTGGTTTCGCTGGTCGTGCCGCTCCTGGCAGTGTCAGCCGGCTGTGCCGGGGAAACGGCAAAGCGCGACGCCGCCACGGCCAAGTGGCGGGATTCCTTCCCCGTGGACAAGGCCAACCTGGCGGACACGGGCAGGAACCCCTATTTCATCCTCGAACCCGGTTACCGCCTCGTCCTTGAGCACGGCAAAGACACGCTGGTCATCACGGTGCTTGACGATACGAAAGTCGTTGACGGGGTCAAGACGCGCGTGGTCGAGGAACGCGAGACCAAGGGCGGCCGGCTGGCCGAGGTCTCCCGCAACTACTTCGCCATAGACAAGATGACCGGCGACGTCTACTACTTCGGCGAAGACGTTGACGACTACGACAACGACGGCAAGGTCGCCGGCCACGGGGGCGTCTGGCTTGCGGGCGCAAACGGCGCCAGGTTCGGCCTGTTGATGCCGGGCAAGCCGAAGGTCGGCGACCGGTACTACCAGGAACTGGCCCCCGGCGTGGCGATGGACCGCGCGGAAGTCGTCAGCGTCACAGAGGAATACAAGGTGCCGGCCGGCGCATTCAAGGACTGCCTGCGCACGCGCGAATCCAGCGCGATGGAAGGCGGCTCCGAGGACAAACTGTACGCCCCCGGCGTCGGCCTGCTCAAGGACGGCGGGTTCCTTCTGACGAAAGTCGAGAAGCCGAAGCGGTAGCCGCGGGCGGCCAGGACG
This sequence comes from Planctomycetota bacterium, assembly GCA_016872895.1. Classification (GTDB taxonomy): domain Bacteria; phylum Planctomycetota; class Phycisphaerae; order FEN-1346; family FEN-1346; genus VGYT01. The sequence goes on along the minus strand of VGYT01000002.1, from coordinate 8,612 downwards.
GGGGGGGGGGTGACCAAACCGCCGCCCGCCGTTGCTGTTTGCGGTTGTCGTTTGGCCGTTGTCGCTCCGCGTTCCGGGCTCCGAGTTCTGCGCTGTCTTTGCTTCTCTTGCCCATCTTCCGCATCCCCCCATACACTATAGTATATCTCTCGGCGGGGCCGAAAAGTTATCCACAACGGCACATGGACATGCATTGATGCGAAGGGCGGTCAAAAACGGTCAAAAACGCGCAAACGGAGCGCGATTTCGGTCAAAATCGATCAAGAACGTGCAAAAAGCGCGCGATTTTGCCTTGCCTATCTTAACATTTTGCCCGCGCGCCCCCTCTGGCGCTAGCGCCAGGGCCGTTTGGGTCCCCCGGAAGGGGTCAAAAAGGCCGCTTTGGGGGGGCGCCGGGGCGGGTCAAAAAGTTATCCACAATTTGCACTTGGGGCAAAGGGGGCGCCCGCCATCAGGCAACCGGCAGTCGCAACGGCCTGTCGGGTCACCGGGCGATGCCTGCCCGCGCCTTGAGTTGTTCGAGGTTGCGGCGGATGTCATCGGCCTGGGGCGAGTCGGGGTACTTCTCCACCAGGTCCATGGCCAGGGCGTAGGCCTCGCGGTGGCGTCCGGTCTGGACGTGCTCGGCGATGCGTGCTTCCCACTCCTTGCGTTCCTCGATGGCGGCGTTGCGCCGGAGGTCCTCGATCTGGCCGCGAAGGCTCTGCGCCTCCGGGCTGTCGGGATGGTTCTCCAGGAGCGTCTCGGCGTCGCGCAGGGCCTGGCGCCAGTGCTTGCGGGCCACCAGGTGCTCCACCTCGCGGAAGAGGCGCTGCTGTTCCTGGCGGCGGCTTGCGGCCTGCTCGATCTGGACGGTTTCCGGCAGGTGCGCGGCATCGGGATTCTCGGGGAACTGCTCGGCGAGGCCCTTTGCGAGTTCCATGGCGCGTTCCCACAGGCCGAGGCCCATGTATCGCTGGACCTGCTCGGTGACGTTGGCGATCTCGGAATGCTCGTGCTGGCGGAGGGCTTCCGACAGTTGCGCCTCCATCTGCGCGGCGGCGGCGCTCTCGGGATAGCGCAGGCGGAACTCCTCCAGGCGCTCGCGGGCGTCGCGGTACTTGCCGGCTTTGATGAAGGCCTCGACCTCGCGCCGCATGGCCTGCTGGCGGTGCTTCTTGGCGAGTTCCCGCTTGGTGGCCTTCTCCGAGTCATCGAGAAGCGTGTTCTCCATGATCTCCGACAGCAGGCTGACGACTTCCTCGTGCGATGCTGCGCCGAGGGTCGAGGCCGACGGTTCGCCCTCGGCCCGTTTGTGGATGGCGTCGCGCAGCAGCCGCTCCATGAGTTTTGCGCTCACGGCGGCGCTGAACGTGTACTTGACCACCAGCGCCAGCCCGATGGCCATTGCCCCGGTCACCAGCGCCGTGAAGAGCGCCGCCGCGTGGTTAATCCAGAACTGCGGGGCCGCATCCTGCGGAACCAGCAGCGCCGAGACGACTACGCTCGCGGCGCTGACGACCCACAGCAGCACGCCCAGCACCCAGAGCAGTGCGACCGTCCACTGCGGCCGCGGAAGTTCCTTGCCCCATTGCCCGCCGCCCCAAAGCCTGGCCATGCCGTCTCTCCTTTCCCTGGTGATGCCTCCGGCCGGGTGCGGTTATTGGCAGCCCCGGCCGCACGCCACGGGTCTTCCCGGGTTCGACGCGCAGATTTTCGCTTCTTTTCCCTTGACAAGGCCGGCTTATGGTTTAAGTTGCCTTGCCGGCGTCGTGTGAATCGGCCCATCCCAGCGCAAGGGCCTCACTTGTGCGTCGAAAGACGTTGCGAGTGGGGCCCGATTTACAGGCTTCCGCAACGTCTTGCCGCACGTTCATGCCGGTGCGCCGGTCCCGGACCCTGCACTTGTCATTGTAGCAAAGCCGCGGCGGACGGGAAACATTTTCTGCGCCGGCCGTGCCACACTGCGGATGCGGTTTCGACCCGGAAGTGAGCCCTTACCCGGGCGCGGCTCTGGCAGGCGATGCCGGGCTGAAGGCAGGAGATGGCAAGTCGCGTGAGCCGTTCAGCGGCGGCGGAACCGCCGGCCCGCCAGGGCGGCCGCGACCGCGCTGCCGAGAAGGACGAGCGTGGCAGGCTCGGGAATCGGCGGCGTCGGCGTGATGGGCGTCGGGCCGCCGCCCCCGCCGCCGCCGTTGCCCGGCGCGCCGCCGCCGCCGCCACCGCCGCCTCCGTAGTACGGCGCTGCCTGGCCAGAGTAACTCTCGATCGGGGCCACGGCCAGGCCGGTCGGATGCTGGATGGGCCGTTCGCGCGGACGCCAGTCAACCGGCAGTTCCGTCGTCCCGACCAGTGCGACGCGCGTGTCGCCCGTCTGTTGCCCGCGCGACGCCACCAGCGACAGGCTCAGGCCCATCTGCGAAAGGAACGTCGGCAGGATGCCCAGGTCCAGGCCCACGGCCAAGGCTGTCTGCGGCTCATCGACGGGCGGCGGGGCCACGCGCCGGCCGAAGCGGTCAGTCGTGCCGCCGATGTCCGCCGCTTCAAGACGCGAGAAGTGCTCCACGTCCAGGTAGGCGCGCGGCTGAAGGCCGAGGCCCTCGAAATCGGTCGGGCGGCTGGTACCCGGAATCTCAAGCGCCACGATCATCTGGGCGTTGACGTGCGGCCGGATGTAACTGATGCTCGTCTCGGCCGCTTCCGCCCAGGAGCCCATGCGGCCCAGGGGGCGGCCGGTCATGACGCGGCCGAACCCACCGGGGTTCAGACTCATCATCGCCGTGCTGCCCAGCGGCACAGAACGCTCATCCAAGTCGGACCCCACCAGGCCATGCACGTCGGTGAACGTGTAGGATGCCAGCCGCGCGATCGGCGCAGGGTCGTCCGGCGCATGCAGCACAAGCGTTTTGGGGGTCCTGCGGTTATCCGCAACGGCGGCGTCCGCAGCCACTGCGAGGGCCATGCCGGCGTCCGCAACGGGGGCGGGAGAGGTTAGGTACAGGCTTGCGGCCTCCTTGGCCGACGGTTCGGCAAGGCTGCCAGCAGGCAGATCGAGCGTGGTGGCCGAGAACATCCCCGCATAGGGGGCCGCCCACCCGCTGGACGAGGCAATCACCAGGCATATCGCGGCCGCAGCAAGGCCGCGGACTCTCGTCTTGCGATTCGGCATCGCCTACCTCCGCACGGGTATGCGCAGACGGCACATACCACTCGTAGCGGTCCGGACAGACCGTATCCGGTCTATCGCACGACTGCTTGTTCCTGCCACTTCCCCGGGTGCATCGGCAGAATAGTAGATCCTGCCATTGGGAGTATACGTCAAACGGTCGGGAATGCAAGTCGGGGGGAAACGAAATGCGCCGCCAGGCCCGGAGTGGGCCGGCGTTGCACGCAGGACGGCCGACAGTGCGCCGGCCGCGTTGGCGTCGCCGGGCTTCGCCCCGGCGTAGCGGGGCTTTGCCTCGGTGAAGTCGGGCCGCTCAACCGGAGTCCCGGGAACTTCTGAAGGCCACCGGAGTCCAGTCGATCGAGCGGCCCGTGGTGCTCAATTGTCAGCCGGGGGCGGAAGGATTGCGGCGCGCGCCCCTTGGTCGTCGCAACCCCGGCCCCCGGCCAGGCGGCCACAGCCGCCACGGGTTCGCTGCATCACCCGCTTCAAACCTACCGATGCGGCCGCGGGCGTCAAGTAAACCCGGGCGGAGTTGCCTCACCCCCGCGCAACCCTGTGCATTTGCACGACTTGCGCAAGCCCGCGACGCGCCCGCCGTGCCGGAAACGTGCAGCGCGCACCCGAAAACCTTGCGGAAAACGGCACGGTTCAACGGCGGCTTGAAGCATCGGACGGCTGTGGCACGGCCGGCCTGCCCGGCCGTGGGAAACAGCGGCGGCCCTCCGCCACGGCCGGGCAGGCCGGCCGTGCCATATCTGTCGGGGCTTACCCGGAACCGAACCATGGCGGAAATGACATTCGGGCAGGACTACACCAGCGACACCAGGCTGGCAAACTCGGCCAGGCGGGCCAGGGCCCGATTCGTGGTGGGGATGCCAGCCTCCTGGACGGCCGCCAGGGGGTTCAGGCCCGCGGCTACGACTATTCCAGCGCGGCCGTGATCAACGGGAATCTCGACGAGCGGGCGGCTGGGTTCACCCACCAGCGCCAGGCTGCACAGGCCCGCCTCATCCATGTGCTGGATGACCTTGCGCACGTGCGGCAGGGCGACCGCGGGGACCTCGCGGAAACTGGCCCCGATGAGGCCGTTGCCGGTGCGCGAGGCCTCCAGGACGCTGGCCATGCCGGCCTTGATGAAGATTTCGATGGGGTCCAGCGTTGTGCCGGAATACTGAATGATGTGCGTAAAGCGCCGCGGCTCTCCGTCGCGGATTTCCAGGAGGCCGCCGAACCGCGAGATCATCGGTATGCTTGCCGCGCGCAGCAAACCGTTCAGCGTTATGCTGCACACTGTGCCGATGACGGCTTCGCCCGAGGTGATCGCCAGGCCGGGCACTCCCTCGCCCGTCTGCGTGATGATGCCGAAGCGGCCCATGCCGAGCCGCGCCAGGATGACCGAGGCCATCACCCGGCGGGCGTCGTCCAGATACGCCGCCGGGACGGTCGAGACGTTCAGGATGACCGTGCCTGTGTGCCGGGAGAGGTCCAGCGTCATGTTGTAGGCGAGTTCGTCGGCGCGGGCGTCGATGAAGCCGACCTTGTCGATAATGAGGCTGGCGGCGAGTTCCCGCCGGCCGCGCTCCGTCAGTTGCCGCCCGCGGCGGCCGAGGTTGACCGTGAGGCCGGCCGTGTCCATTGCGTCGAGGTAGTTGCGGACCATGCGCTGTTCAAGGTCGATGCCCGCCAGGCGGAGGCCCCGGGCGATCTTCGTGCTGCCCAGGGGCCGGCCTGCCTCTTCCAGAACGCGCAGGATGGCCGTGACTTTGCGCTGGCTGTCGGGGTTGGCCATGGCGACCTTTTATAATCGCGTTTCCTTGGCCGCGATGCAAGCGTTACACCAGCCCCTGGGCCATCATGGCCTTGGCGACTTTGAGGAACCCTGCGATGTTGGCGCCGGCAACGAGGTTGCCCTTCTGGCCGTAGGCATCGGCGGCCTTGGTGCACTGCTCGTAGATGGAGTTCATGATGAGTTTCAGGCGGGCGTCAACTTCCTCGAAGGTCCAGGAAAGGCGCATGGAGTTCTGGCACATCTCCAGGGCGCTGGTGGCCACGCCGCCCGCGTTGGCGGCCTTTGCGGGGCCGAAGGCCACGTTGTTATCGAGGAAGACCTGGATGGCTTCGGGCGTCGACGGCATGTTGGCGCCTTCTCCCACGGCGAGGCAGCCGTTCTTGACGAGTTGCCTGGCGGCGGCCTCGTCGATCTCGTTCTGAGTGGCCGAGGGCAGGGCCACCTGGCAGGGCACGCTCCAGATGTCGGCGCAGCCCTCATGGTACTTGGCCGACGGGTGCCGCTGGACGTACTCCTTGATGCGGCCGCGCTCGACTTCCTTGATCTGCTTGACGGTGTCGATGTTGATACCTTTGGAATCGACGATGTAGCCGTTGGAGTCGGACACGGCGACGACACGGGCGCCCAGTTGGTGTGCCTTCTCGACGGCGTAAATGGCCACGTTGCCCGAACCGGAGACGACCACGTCGAGGCCCTTCCACGATTTGCCCTTGGCCTCGAGCATGCGCGTGACGAAGTAAACGAGGCCGTAGCCCGTGGCCTCGGTCCGCACGAGCGAGCCGCCCCACTCCAGGCCCTTGCCCGTCAGGACGCCCGTGTAGGAGTTGGTGAGCCTCTTGTATTGTCCGAACATGAATCCGATCTCGCGGCCGCCGACGCCGATGTCGCCGGCCGGGACGTCGGTGTCGGGCCCCACGTGGCGGAACAGTTCGGTCATGAATGCCTGGCAGAAGCGCATGACCTCGTTGTCGCTCTTGCCCTTGGGGTCGAAGTCGCTTCCGCCCTTGCCGCCGCCGATGGGCGTGGTCGTCAGGGCGTTCTTGAAGATCTGCTCAAAGCCGAGGAACTTGACGATGCCCAGGTACACCGACGGATGGAAGCGGATGCCGCCCTTGTAGGGACCGATGGCGCTTGAGAATTGGACGCGGAAGCCGCGGTTGACCTGGACCTCGTTCTTGTCGTTCATCCACGGGACGCGAAAGATCATCTGGCGCTCGGGCTCCACCATGCGCTCGAAGATCTTCATCTTGGCGAACTGGGGGTTCTTGTCGATGACGACCGCAACCGACTCGGCGACCTCGCGGACGGCCTGGTGGAACTCCGTCTCTCCGGGGTTCCTTGCCACGACCGTCTCCATCATGCGTTCCACAAACTCCTTCGACATGGCTTGTCTCCTGAAGGGGGGCGCCTGGTTTCCGGTTTTCAACGCACGCTGCCGGATTATGACCAACGGATACGGCAAATGCAAGCAGAATTTCCGTATTATTCGCCGGCGGTGCCATCATATACGGCAGCAGGCTGCCGCTAAAAGGCGGAAGGAACTGCCTGGTATGCGGGAGCGCTGTTCTACAACCGACTCACGGTCGCAGCAACCGCCGGGCCGGCCCGGAATCAGAGGGCCGCCCGTCGCCATGCAACTCGGCCTTACGCATGCTGCGGGATGCGAATCCTACGGTCTCGTGGGTTTTTGCCAGGGATTTGTTGACCAGCGGAGGCGGGCAGACTAAACTTCTGTGCTCCGCGCCTGTTATCATGAGGGGCAGATGAACGGGATTTTGTTGAGGGAAGACCTGGGGCCCGACGTGGTGCGCCTGCGCGTGTCGGCGGCGAAGATTGCCCGCAAGGCGAAGGCCGGGCAGTTCGTCATCCTCCGCGTCCGCGAGGACGGCGAGCGGTTTCCCTTGACCATCGCCGACTGCGACCCCGGCGGCGGCACCATCGACCTGATCTTCCAGGTCGTGGGCAAGTCCACCGCGCTGCTGGCCGGGATGGACCGGGGCGAGGCCATCCTGGACCTCGTGGGGCCGCTCGGCCTGCCGACGGAGATTGAGCGCTACGGCTGCGTGCTGTGTGTCGGCGGCGGGATCGGCGTCGCGCCGCTGTACCCCATCGCCAAGGCCCTCAAGGCCGCTGGGAACGTGGTTGTGGCTGTGCTGGGGGCGCGGTCGAAGAACCTCCTCATCCTGGAGAACGAGTTCTGCGCCGTGGCCGACGAGGTCCGCGTGGCCACCGACGACGGCACGTATGGCCGCAAGGGCTTCGTCACCGATGCCATCGCCGACCTGCTGGCCGAAGGACGGAAGTTCGACCGGGCCTGGGCCATCGGCCCTGTGCCGATGATGCGGGCCGCCACCGCGGGCGCCTCGGCCGCTGGCATCCCGACGCTCGTGAGCCTTAACCCCATCATGGTGGACGGCACGGGGATGTGCGGCGGATGCCGCGTTATCGTGGGCGGCCAGGTGAAGTTCGCGTGCGTCGACGGGCCGGAGTTCCCCGGCGACCAGGTGGACTTCGATTCGCTGGCCCGGAGGCTCGGCACGTACCGCGACCGCGAACGCCGCGACCACGAGGCGTGTCGGATTGGGCTGAATAGAAAGTGAGCAGTGCAGGGTGAAAAGCGCAAGGGTGGCAGTGCCAGCGTATGCGCGCCATAGCCGCGAGCCGAAGGCGAGCGCGCTTGCGGGGGGGGCCGCGATACTCGATGGCTGACGCCGAAGCGAAGAAGCCCGGCCGGCACAAGCGCATCGCGATGTCCGAGCGTCCGGCCGCGGTCCGCCGCGCAGACTTCGACGAGGTGCCGCTCGGCTATACGCCCGACGAGGCGCAGGCCGAGGCCCGCCGGTGTCTCCTCTGCAAGAAGCCGCAGTGCATCGCTGGCTGCCCGGTGGGCATCGACATTCCGGGCTTCGTCAGGCTTATCGCGGAAGGGAAGTTCGAGGAGGCGGCCGACCGCATACTTGTCGTCAACGCCTTGCCGGCGGTCTGCGGCCGGGTGTGCCCGCAGGAAACGCAGTGCGAGGTGAAGTGCGTCCTGGGGAAAAAGGGCGACCCGCTGGCCATCGGGAACCTGGAGCGGTTCGTGGCCGACTGGAAGCGAGAGCGCGGCACGTGCCCGCTGCCGCCCGCTCCGCCGCCGACGGGCCTGCGCGTGGCGGTCGTCGGGTCAGGCCCGGCGGGTCTGACGTGCGCGGGGGAACTCATCCTTCGCGGCTACGCCGTGACAATCTTCGAGGCGTTCCACAAGACGGGCGGCGTGCTGGTGTACGGCATCCCCGAGTTTCGCCTGCCGAAGGCGATCGTGCAGGACGAGGTGGACCGGCTGGCGGCGCGCGGCGTAAAGATCGTCACGAATGCGGTGATAGGCAAACTCGACACGGTTGACGACCTCCTGGGGGAGTTCGACGCCGTGTTCATCGGCGTAGGGGCGGGCGCGCCCGTGTTCCTGAACATTCCCGGCGAGGACCTGCTGGGGGTATACTCGGCCAACGAGTACCTGACGCGGACGAACCTGATGCGCGCGTATGACCGCGCGCGGGCCGACACGCCCATCCTGCGGTCGAAGCGCGTGGCCGTGGTGGGCGGCGGAAACGTGGCGATGGACTCGGCCCGCACGGCCCTGCGCCTGGGGGCCGAAGAGGTGTACATAGTTTATCGGCGTAGCCGGGCCGAGATGCA
>VGYT01000001.1 GCA_016872895.1 Planctomycetota bacterium | reverse complement strand
AGGATGCGAGCACGCCGCCAAACCGACGCCGAGACGGGCCAGGTGCTCAGCGTGCACCTGACGGACGACCTGCGGCAGCGCCTCGGGGCCGCGGCCGACGCGCTGAAGGAAGAGGCGGGCGCCTGGTGCGTGGAGCGCGGCATAGGTTACGCCGAGGCGCCGACCGCCGCGCCGGTTGATGCCCTGGTGCTGGACGTGCTGCGCAGGGGCGGGCTCTTGCGGTAAACGCCCGCGGGACGGCCTACGGTTTTCTCGGCGGCGGGTTCTTGAGGTTCGCGCGCGCCTTGGCGACGGCGGCCGCGACGGCCGGGTTGTCGGCGAAAGTCCCGGCGATGGCGTCGAGCCGGGCGGCGGCGTCGGCGGGCGGGGCATCCTCGATGGCGGCGATCTTCTCAATCGCCGCCTTCTCCATCTGCCGGGTAAGCGCGGCCGCCTGCTCTTCGACGTACAGGCGGCGCATCCGGGCCAGGGCGGCCCTGGCGGCGGCGTTTTCGCGCCAGCCCCAGGCGTTTTCCTGGAGGCCGGCCAGGCGCGTCCCCTCATCGGCGGGCGGCGCGGCCGGGCCGGCCGCCGCGGGGGGCGAAGATTCCTGCACCCCGGTGCTCGCCCCGGTATCCGTCAGCACCTCCTGGCGCGATGTGGCACGGCCGGCTTGTCCGGCCGTGGGAAGTACCGGCGGCTGTGCGCCAGGGCCGGACAAGCCAGCCGTGGGGCGCGTGCTGCCGGAGGCGGGCGGCGCGGCCGGCGCATCGGCCGGGGCGGGGGCCGCGGCGGCCCCCACGAGTTTCCGCAACTGCTCCATCGCTTCGGCGAAGCGGCCGGCACCGATGAGCGGCAGGACGGCCTGAAGTTCCTTCTCGACCGCCTGCCGCTCGGGCTCGTGCATGCCGGTGGTCGCCAGGACGAAGCAGTCCTCGGTCATCCGGGCCGAGCCGCGCGACGAGTTATGCGCCACGCCGGGCCAGAACCGGACCTTGAAGTAGAAGTCGGCGTCCGCGAGTTTGCCGGCGAACTTCTGGCACCACTCGTGGCGGCCCAGGGGGGCGAGGGGCGTGGACTTTTCCGTATCGTTCTCGCCGCACGAGATGGCAAACGGCACGGACGCGGCCTGGGCGTTGATGCTGTCGGTCCACGTGCCGGCCGAGTGCGCCGAGCAGCCGATGACCTGGTCCGGGTGCTTCAGCGTAAAGCGGTGGGCGAACTGGGCCCCGCCCGAGAAACCGTAGATGAAGAACTTCGGGTACAGGCGGAACTCCTTCCGAAGCGCGGCCGCGATGCCGAGCACCTGCTTGTCGGTCTCGTGCAGGAGCCGCTGGTAGCCGTCGGGGCACGACGGGCCGGCGACGATGACGGTGCCCTTGGCGGCCCACCTGGCCATGCCGCAGGCGCCCTTTCCGTTGCCGCCCTTGCCGTGGACGCCCACGACCAGCCAGTACGTCTTGGCGGGGTCGAGGTTGTCGGGCGTGTAGAGGTAGTACTCGCGGCCCATGGGGCAGGTGCGCTGCTGCTCGGCGGCGGGAGCGGCTGCGGCAAGGCAGGCGGCTGCGGCCGCAACGAGGGCAACGGACGGCCAACGGGGCTTGTTCATGGCTGATCCTTACGCCCCCTTCAGCGCCGACGCCGTGTACTGCGCGGCGCGTTGGACGTAGTTATTGGCATCCGCGCATGCTTTCTCGACCGCCGCGAGGGCGGGCGCGGCCTTCCGGCCGATGTGGTCCAGGGCGTTGGCGGCCTGGAGGCGGACCCACGGGTTCTCGTGGCCGGCCAGGAGTTCGGCGAGCGCGGCCACGCCCGCGCTTCCGTCGCCGACGTAGCAGAGGGCCTCGGCGGCGGCCGCGCGAACCTGGCCCGACGAGTCGGTCAGGCGCTTCGCGAGGGCCGCGGCCGCGGGGGCGGCCTTTTCGCGCAGCATCAGGCACCCCATCACGGCCCAGTAGCGGACGCACTCGTTCGGGTCTTCCATCCAGCCGATGAACCTGGGCAGGTTGGCCGGGTCGCGCTTCGTGGCCGCGTCGGCAACGTCGAGAACACGCTCCAGCGGGTACGCCTGCGGGTCGCGGGCGGAGTCGTAACCCTCGAGCGGCGAGCCTTCGGGGATGAAGCCGTTATCGCGAATATTAAGCATATGTTCGCGCAGCGCCGCGCGCATCCTGGCCAAGACCTCCTTGTGCTCCGGGCTCCCGACGAGGTTCTTCACCTCCGACGGGTCGGCCTGAAGGTCGTAGAGTTCCTCTTCGGGCTTTTCTTCCCAGAAGAATTTCTGCGGGCCGGCCAGTTTGCCCGCCTTGTGCAGTTCGTACCAGACCTGCACCGACCTCTGCTGGAACATGTACGAGACGTGCTGGCCGTAGATGACGTGCGGCATGTAGTTGCGCATGTAGCGGTATCGCTTGTCGCGGGCGGTGCGGACGAAATCGTACCGCTCGTCCATGCGGTTGCGGAACGAGAAGGCGTACTGCTGCGGCTGCGGCGCAGGGCCGGCGAACGGGTGCCCGTGCACGTAGTCGGGCGCGGCCACGCCCGCCAGCGCCAGCACCGTGGGGGCGAAATCAACGAACGCAACCGGCGAGTCAACGCGGCTGCCCGGCGCGCCGGGCGCCAGGTGCCGGAACTTTTTCGGAAAGCGGATGATGAGCGGCACGTGCGTGCCGCTGTCGTACGGGAACCGCTTGCTTCGCGGCAGGACGCCGCCGTTGTCGCCGTAGTAGAAGACGATCGTGTCCTCCGCGAGGCCGTCCTCCGCCAGTTGCGCCAGCAGCCGCGACACCTGTTCGTCCAGCCGCGCCATCTGGTCGAAGTAGTGGGCCCAGTCGGCGCGGACCTCCGGCGTGTCCGGATGGTACGCGGGCAGGACGACCTTGGCCGGGTCGGTCGCCTGGGCCGTAGGCGGCTGCTTGCCGCGGGCCGACGGGAAGTTGCCGCTCTCGTGCGTTATGCCGTGGTTGAAGACGGCAAAGAAGGGCTTGCCCGCGGGACGGTTGCGCCAGTGGGCCTTGTTGCTTGACTCGTCCCAGGCGTCTTTCATGTCGATGCGTGCGTTGTAGTCGGTCTTGGAGTTGTTGGTGCAGTAGTAGCCCGCGTCGCGCAGGTACGCCGGGAAGCCGCGCATCTGCTTCGGGCACTTGCCCTGTGCCCGCATGTGCTCGGCCGGGCCGCAACTGGTGGCATACATGCCGCTTATCAGGGTGAATCGCGACGGGGCGCAGACGGGCGCCTGCGAGAAGCAGTTCTCAAACAGCACGCCCTCGCGCGCCAGGCCGTCGAGCGCGGGCGTGCGGGCCAGCGGGTAGCCGTAGCAGCCCAGGAACGGGCAGTTGTCTTCGCTGACGACCCAGAGGATGTTGGGGCGCGGGCCGGACGCCTTCTCGCCTCCGCGCGCGGCCGCACCGAGGGCGATCGCCCCCGCGCCCGCTGCCGCCTGCATCAGCCCCCGCCGCGTAAGACCACACGTGCCGACCTTGCGTGCCATGTGAAGCCCTCCTGTGCCCGGAACCGCGGGCCTATTCTCCCCGCCGCGGCCGCGATTTGCCAGTGAATCTTGCGCCCGGGCGGCGCGACCGGGCCCGGCCGCGCCTTGAACCGCCGGCAGCCCGCCGGTACACTTACCGCCATGTTCGAGAACCTCACCGAGAAACTCGCGGGCGTTTTCCGCGGCCTCAGCGGGCGCGGCCGCATCACCGAGGGCAACGTCCGGGAGGCCTGCGAGGCCGTCCGCACCGCCCTGCTGGAGGCCGACGTCCACTACCAGGTGGCCGGCGACTTCGTGGAGCAGGTCCGCAACGCCGCCATCGGCCAGGAGGTCCTGGGGACCCTCCGCCCCGACCAGGTCTTCGTCAAGGTCATCTACGACGAACTCGTGCGCCTGATGGGGCCGGCTGACCCGCGCATCCCCTACAAGTCGCCCGGACCGACGGTCATCATGATGGCGGGCCTCCAGGGCAGCGGCAAGACCACGACGTGCGGCAAACTGGCGCTGCTGGTCGGGTCGAAGGGCCACCGGCCGATGCTGGTGGCGTGCGACTGCCATCGGCCCGCCGCCGTCGAGCAACTCATGATCGTCGGCGCGCAGGCAGGCGTGCCCGTTTACAGCGAAGGCATCGGCGACCCTGTGCGCATCGCCCGGAAGGGCCTGCGTGCCGCCGCCGACGAGAACTGCGACGTGGCCATCATCGACACCGCCGGCCGCCTGCACATCGACCAGGCGATGATGCAGGAGGCCAAGGACATCGCCGCCGCCGTCAAGCCCGACGAGGTTTACCTCGTCTGCGACGCCATGACCGGCCAGGACGCCGTCGCCAGCGCCAGGGAGTTTAACTCGGCGCTGGAACTGTCGGGGGTGATACTGACGAAACTCGACGGCGACGCGCGCGGCGGGGCGGCCCTGAGCATCAAGGCCGTCACGGGCAAGCCCATCAAGTTCGTCGGCGTGGGCGAGAAACTCGACCGGCTGGAGGAGTTCCACGCCGAGCGCATGGCCAACCGCATCCTCGGCATGGGCGACGTGGTGAGCCTCGTCGAAAAGGCCCAGGCGGCGACCAGCGCCGAGGAAGCCGCACGACTACAGGAGAAACTCCGCAAGGCCGAGTTCAGCCTCGACGATTTTCTGGCGCAAATCAGGCAGATGCGCCGCATGGGGCCGCTCAAGGAAATCCTGGCCATGGTCCCCGGCATGGGCGGGGCCCTTAAGGACCTGCCCGTTGACGAGGCGGAACTCGACCAGACCGAGGCCGTCATCCACTCCATGACGCCCGGCGAACGCTCGGACCCCGACGTTATCGACGCCTCGCGCCGCCGGAGGATCGCTCGCGGCAGCGGCACCGACCCGCAGGACGTGGCCGGCCTGGTGAAATCGTTCGGCCAGGTCAAGGAACTCCTGCGGCAGATGAAGCAGGCGGGGGCGTTCGGCGGCGGGCGTGCGGCCGCCGCCCGGCAGATGGCCAGCATAGACCTCTTCGGCCCGATGCACAAGAAGCGCCAGCGCTCCGCACGCAAACGCAAAGACCGCAAACGCCGCTCCCGGTAGCCTTGCGCTGTTCCGCCTTTCCGGACACCCGTTTCAACGCCGAGGACGCAGAGAACGCGGAGAGAAACCAGACAGGGTTAACACCCCAGAACGATTCCAGCCCCGCAAGAGGCGATTGTGAGTAGCCACGCGACTCGAAGCCCGAGGACATCTACAGGTCCACCGCCGGCCCCGCCTCGTACTGGCCGGCGGCGAAGATGCGGAGGGCATCGCAGTGGCGGCGGGCGAGCGCTGCCTGGGCTGCCAAGGCCAGGCGGGGGGTGTTACAGTCGCGCGACAGGTGCGCCAGGACCACGTGGCGCAGGCGGGCCGGGCGCGAGCGGCCCACGATCCCGGCCACGGCCTCGGCGCAGTCGCTGTTCGAGAGGTGTCCGTGCGGGCCGGCGATGCGCTCAATAAGGTCGGGCGGCCGGCCGCTTTCCCTCAGCATGCGCGGGTCGTGGTTCGATTCAAGCACCACGGCGTCGCAGTCCAGGAAGTGCCGCAGAGACGCCGCCGGCACGTGCCCCAGATCGGTGGCCACGGCCGCCGTCCGCCGTGTGCGGCCCGACCCCAGCACCAGGCGGAAGCCCAGGCACGCGCCCGCCGAGTCGTGCGGCACGGGGAAGGCCTCAACGGCCAGATCGCCGAGGACCAGCGGCCCGCCGTCTATCGGCCGCGCGAGGCCCGCGCGCACCAGGTCAGCGAAGTCCGGCATGCACTGCGCAAGATACGCAAGGTTCTCGGCCGCGGAATAGACCGGCACTCGGCGCGCAAGGCAGAACGCGGCGGCCGAGGCCGAGAAGTGGTCGCTGTGCGTGTGCGTAAGAAGGACGGCCCGGATGTCTTCGGGCGCGGCCCCCGCGCCCGCAAGGTCGGCCCGGAGCCGCCGCCGCGAGATGCCCATGTCCACGAGCACCCGCGTCCGCCCGGCCGACACAAGCAGCGAGTTGCCCAGGCTGCCGCTGGCCAGGGGATAAAGAAACGCGCTCATTTCCGTCCCACCCGCGCGTCAACCCATATGGGGCTGGACCAGGCCAGTTGGCCGTTTGCCTGCACCACACGGGCGTAGTACCAGTCGGGGCCGCTTCCGTCGCCCTCGTCGGCCGCGGCGAAGGAAGCCCGGTAGTGGTCGTGGAAGACCAGGCGGTGAAGCATGGCCGATTCCTTCGGGAAGTCGCCCGTGAAGAGCATCTCGCCGCTCTCCGCCAGGTCCTTCAATCGCTGGGCCAGCGACACCGTCGAGGGCGACTCCAGGCTTACCGTGACGCGGGTCTCCGGCCCGCCGCGGATTGCCAGGACGACGCCCTTGGTCGGGATGTCCTCGAACTGCTGGCGCAGGGCCGTGAACGACCGCACGCGCAAGTGGCGGTCGGAGCGTTCCAGTATCCTGTCGCGGCGGGTCTCATCCAGCGGCCCCGCCTGGAAGCACGTCTGGACGCGCTCCAGCGTGCCCCCGTCCAGCGTGATGCGGAAATCCCAGTCGCAGGTCCGCGTCATGTCCAGCGCCGCCCACGGGCCCCAGCCGTACTCGAAGCGCAGGAGCACCGGCTCGTTCCAACTGGCGGGGCCGGGCAGGCGGTCCATCGGGAACTCGCGGTGCATGACGCGGCCGTTCTTTATGATTTCCACGCGGTCAACCTGGTCCCAGCCGGTAACGCGGACGGCGAGTTCGCGCCGGCGGACGTACGGGAGTTCCTGCCCCATCAGGCGGCCGTTGATGCGGAAATCCAGGAGGATGCGGTCGCCCGTGACGGCGTACGTCCGCCGCCGGCGCAGGGCCTCGAAGATCGCCTCGCGCGTCAGTTCCGGCGCCATCACCGCCGCGAGCCCCTCGCGGTACGCCCCGGGACAGCCCAGGTGGTCGTCGGTGCTGGCTATGACGCCCATCCAGAAGCCCTGTGCCAGGAAATGGTGGAGGGTGTTGCGGGTCCACCGGCCGGCCTCTGTGTGGCGGACATAGGGATAGGGCGCCCGGTCGTGCTCCGCGTTGCCCCATTCCGAGTAGATTTCCAGGACGGGGGAGACCTCGGCGTCCCAGCAGGCCGGGTTGGCCCCGCGGTGGCCCAGGCGATTGGCCGGGTGGTGCGGAATCAGGATGGCCCCGCGGCGCTTGGCGAAGGCCTGGAACTCGCGCAGGTCGTCGAACCGCACGTACTCGGCAACTTCGGGCGTCGGGAAAACGATGTGAACGTCGCCCAGGCTCCTTGAGTGCCACTCGTAGCCGGCGATGGCGACGAACTTGCCAGGCTCATCATACCGCCGCACCATGTCCACTACTTCCGGCCAGCGCTGGCGGGTGACCTCAAAGCCCTTGAGCCACTTCTGCTCGATGTTGTTCTCGTAATGGCCGATGTCGTGCCACCAGCCGTGGGGGGTGAACGCGAAGAAATCAAGATGGTTCCGCGCGATCTCAAAGGCCCGCTCCATCGACCCCTGGGCGTAGCCGACGTTGCTGTGATTGTGCAGGTCGCCGAAGAAGACGGGGTACTCGCCGCCCGGCGCCGGCCGGCCCGGCGCGTCGGGGGATATGTCCGGCAACCGCGCCGCCGCGCAGCCGGCGATCGCCGTCGCCGCCGCGCCGGAAATCCACTGCCGCCGGGTGATTCCGCAGCGCATTGCCAGCCTCCTCTATGCCGCCCGCGTTCGCCCTCCGCAATGCCCAACGACCGAGCACCAATGACCAGTCATTTGAGAACCGCCGGCGGCCGCTCTTTGCGGCTCAGCCGCACGTCCAGGCCCGCGAGGGCTTCCGCCAGGCGCGGGAACCAGCCTTCCAGGGCAATGCGCTCGGTCTCGTAGTGGCCGGCCTGGACGGAGGCTATGCCTGCGGCGGCGAGTTCCTTGACCTGGTGCATGGCCAGTTCGCCCGTTAGATACGCCTGAGAGCCCGATGCGAGGACTGCGGGAACCATGTTGCCCCCGCCTCCGGGGCAGAGGGCCAGGCGCTCAATCAGCGCGTCGGCCGGGCCGCCCAGTGCCACCGCCCGCCGCCGCAGGATGCGCTTGACGCGGGCCGCAAACACCGCCGCACGCATCGGCCGCCGGAGCAGGCCCACCCGGCCCACGCCCGACCACGGATCCGCAGCCTTCACGGGATAAACGTCGATGGCCGGTTCCTCGTACGGATGCACCCGAGCGACGGCGGCCACGATGCGGGCCGCGCGGCCGTCATCGGCGAGCACTTCCAGGCGGAACTCGCGGACCCTCGTGCGCCGGCCGCGCTCGCCCACGGCGGGCCGGGCCGCCTCGCCCGGCCGGAACGTGCCCTCCCCTGCGGCGGCGAACGAGCACTCGGCGTACTCTCCGATCCTGCCCGCCCCGGCCGCGAACGCCGCCTGCCGCACGCCCTCAAGGGCCGCCTCCGGCACAAAGACGACGATCTTGCACTTGCCCGCCGACGGGGCGGGCGCAAGGGGCTCGGCGTCGCGCAGGCCGACCATCTGCGCCAGGATGTCGGACAGGCCGCCCGGCGCCGCGTCCAGGTTCGTGTGCGCCACGATAAGCGCCCGCCGGGCCGCAAGGAGCCGCAGCGCCACGCGGCTTGAGCGGCTGTCGCCCGTCAGGCGCTTGACGGCCTGGAAGATGAGCGGATGGTGGACGACGAGGGCGTCGGCCCGCAGGCGCTCCGCCTCGGCGCAGGTGGCGTCGCACACGTCAAGGGCCGCCAGCACCCGCCGCACGGGCCACGGCGGCTCGCCCAGCACCAGGCCGACGTTGTCCCACTCCTCCGCCAGCGCCAGCGGCGCCAGGCGGTCAACGGCACGCACGACGTCGGCCACGGTAGGCATGCCTGCGCCTCACGGCAGAACCCGCCGCGCAAGCGCGGCGGCTAACTTACGGCAGGAACTGCACCAGGTGCCGCCGCGCGAGGGCCAGACCCGTCTTGACCTTCTCCAGCGTTCCCCGCCAGACGGCGTCTTCCTGCCGCATGACCAGCGCACCGCCGTAGCCGAGTTCGTGGAGGCGGTCGATGAGGCGGCGCCAGTCGATGACGCCGAGGCCCGCCGCGCGGTACCGCCACCATCCGCCAGCCGGGCGCAGCACAGAGCAGTCCTGCCGCCTCAGGTCCAGCATCTCCACGTCCTGGGCGTAAACGTGAAAGACCTTCTCGGCGTAGTCGGTCGCCGCGGCCACCGGGTCGATGCCCGTCCACACCAGGTCCGCCGGGCTGAGGGCCAGGCCGATGGCGCCGCTGCGGACGTGCGTGAAGAGTTTCTCCCACAACTCCGGCGCGAACGCGGCGTTGCCGGGCACGTCCTCGAACTGCCAGCCCACCATCGGGGCGGTCGAGACGGCCAGGCGCACCGCCGAGCGCTCGGCCTGCTCCAGGGCCGGCTCGATGCGCCGGGCGAACTCGGCGATGGCGTCGCCCAGGGTGGCTGCCGGGTCGCGGCCGACGAAGAGAGTCACCACCTCGATGCCGAGGACGCCGGCAGTCTCGACGACGCGCTTAAGGTGCTCCGCGGCCGCGCGGCGGCGGTCCGGGTCGCTCTCCAGCAGGTGGCCGCGCCACCCGAGGGCCGCGGCGCGCAGGCCGGCCTTTTCCAGCGCCGCCGCCAGCGCATCGCGCGACGGCCCGTCGAGCGCCGAGACGGCCAGCGCGCTATGCTGCCACCACGAGCCGCCGCTGCGGGGCGCCAGCGGCGGGGCGTCCAGTTCAACCGCCTGGAACCCCGATTCCCCCGCCCAGCGCAGGACTTCCGGCAGGCTGACTTCAGGAAAACACGAAGTGCACAGGCCCACGAGCACGGTTCACCCCTCAGTCAGGCGCGTGCATAGGCCGGGATGAAATCCCGGCTTGCATCAGTTCGCCGGCGCCGCGGGGGGCGGCGATTCCGGCGCAGCGGGAGCAGCCGGTGTCTCAGGCGCAGCAGGTGCCGGCGCAGCCGGCGCCGCAGGCGCAGCCGGCGCCGGCGCCGGAGCGGCGGGCGCAGGCGGTGGGGCCGCGGGTGGTGTCTCCGCCGGAGCGGCGGGCGCGGGCGCCGCTGGTGCAGCCGGGGCCGCGGTCGCTTCCGGTTTCTTCGGCGCGGCCGGCGTCGGCGGCTTTGCTTCCGGCGCCGCCTCGGCTGCCTCCGCCGCCTCCGGTTTCTTCATCTCGTCGGCCAGGCCCTTGCGAGCCACCGCCATCAGGTGGCCGCCAGGCGCAGCCAGGTACACCGTGCCGCTGCCGGTATCGTTTGAGGCTAGCAGCGCTGTCTTTACAGGCGGCAGGACGAAGCGAACTTCGCCGTCCGCGCGGTCCAGGGCAAGCAGGTCTCCCGTGCGGCCGCGGATGTAAACGACCTTCGGGTCGGCCGACACGAAGTCCGCCCCCTCGGCCAGGGCCCACGCCGGCCGCCCGTTGGCGGCATCCAGGGCCGTCACGCCCGCCCCCTTCGTGAACACGAAGACCTGGTTGCCGACGGCGTACGGGCTGCTGCGGATGGGCTCGCCCGCGTTGAACCGCCACACTATGCGGCCGCTGGGTCCCTGGAAGGCGTACAGCGTGTAATCGAGGCTGGCCACGAGCACCAGGCCCGAGTCTGTCCGCGCCAGGTCGGCCACCACGGGGGCCTCTGTTCTGTGCTCCCACGCCACGCTGCGGACGTTCTGCATCGAGGCGTACACCACGCCGCTCTGGCTGGCGAAGTACACAAGGTTGGCATCCAGGACGGGCCCGGCCGTGATGCTGTCGTCGGTCGTCCGGCCCCACCAGACGATCTTCGGCAGGACGGCGATGGCCTGGAGCCATCCCTTGGCGTCCGGCACAAAGACGTGCACGCCGTTGGTCGCCGGCCGACCGGCCGGGGGAAAGTCGAGCGGAATCGCCGCCTCCACCCGGCCGCGCACTGCGTCGATGCCCAACAGGTGCGTCGTCGTGACCACCCACAGGGTATCCTTGTCCACCGCCGGCTGCCAGACCGTCTGAAACGGCTTCGCCACCTGCTGCGACCAGAGGCGGACGCCCGTGGCCGCGCTGGCGGCGTACAGGCGGTTGTCCGTGCCGCACGCCACCACGTACTTGCCGCACAGCCACAGCCGCGCAAGGCGCGTTCCCGGCTCGGGCATAAGGTCCGTCTGCCAGAGCACTTCCAGGCCCCTGTCGGCCAAGGCGGCGGGGGCCAGCGGCAAAACGTCAGCCGCACCACCCGACGACGGCGCCCTGGCCGCCGGCCCGGCACACCCCGCGGCCGCCGCGACAAGCGCGAGCGCCCCTGCTGCCCAACACCATGCTGCCTTCATGATTGGCTCCACGACCCGTGCGGGTCTTCAGATGAACTTCGCCAGGTTCACGCTGTGCTGGCGTTCGAAGCGGTTCAGCCGCTCGATACGCTCGATATCGTCCTGTATCCGGTGGGCCAGTTTGAACACAAACGGTTTGCCCTGAAGGCGGTCGTTGAGGTCGGCCAGCATGGCGTCCCAGCGCCCGCCGTAGAGTTCGTCGCGGAGCCTCAAGAGCATGATTTCCTCTTCGCCGAGGGTGGCAACGAACTGCTTGGCCCGCTCCTCGGCGGTCACGCCCTGGGCCGGTTGTGCGCCGTCGGCTTCGCCCACGCTGCCGCCCCTTGCCGTGCGGCCGGACGGAATCCCACGAATCCGGGGGTAAACTATCAACGCCCTCGCGGCGGAGTCAACCTTTTTCTAACCGCCGTGGTTTGTGCTTGCGGTCTCTGGCAGCCACGGCCGGACAAGCCGGCCGTGCCACACGTACCTTTGCGCGGGGGGACTTGCGGCTTATAATGGCCGCAGGGGTTCCGCACAAGAAACCGTGCCGGGGATGATAACGATTGCGTGCGTGCCGTACCTGAACGCGCGGCCGCTGATTTTCGGCCTGGACCGCGAGCCGGGAGTGGCCCTGCGGCTCCTCTTGCCGCGCGACCTGGCGGGCGTGCTTCGCCGCGGCGAGGCCGACGCGGCGCTGCTGCCTGCGGTGGAGTACTTCCGGCTGGCGGCCGAGGGCGGCGAGCGCGCACGGGCCGGCCCCGCCCACGTCGTGGCCCTCGACGTGGCCGCCGTCGCGTCGCGCGGGGCGGTCGGCTCCGCGCGCCTCTTCGGCTACGCCGAGCCGGACCGCCTGCGGCGGGTGCTGCTGGACCCCGCCAGCCGCACATCCAACGCCCTGGCGCGGATCATCGTGGTGCGGCGGCTGCGCGCCCGGCCGCATTTCGTGCTGCCGGAGGATGCCCGCCCGGCGTTGCCCCCCCAGGCCGAAGGGCGGGCTGCGCCGGGGCAAAGTCCGGCGCCCTCGCGGCCGCCGGACGCCGAAGTGGTGATGGGCGACGCCGGCCTCGTGGCCGAGCGGCCGCAGGCCATCTGGATCCGCGACCTCGGGCAGGAGTGGGAGCACCTGACGCACCTGCCGCTGGTGTTCGCGTTGTGGGTGGCGCGGGCCGACGCGCCGCTGGCCCGGCTGACGGAGACCCTGGCGTCCGCGCGCGACCTGGGCCTGGCGGCCCGCGAGGCGATTGCGGCCGAGGCCCCCGCTGTCTGCGGCGTCCCGGCCGACGCGGCCCGGCGCCACCTTTTCGAGCAGGTCCGCTACGAGTTAGGGCCGAAGGAGCAGGAGGGCCTGCGGGCCTTCCGCCGCATGGCCGTCGAGGAAGGCCTCGCGCCCGAGGGCGGGCGCCTGCGCGTCACCCGCCACGCAGTTGACCGGACATGACCCGTGCCGCCTACATCCCCCGCCTTGCCCCCGCCGAGGCCCTGGCGCTCCTGGCGGACGGCGACCTGCTGGACCTGGGCCGCCGGGCCGACGCCGCCGCGCGGCGGCTGCACCCGGAGCCGTACCGGACGTACGCCATCGATCGGAACATCAACTTTACGAACGTGTGCCGGTCGCGGTGCCTGTTCTGCGCGTTCTGGCGGCGGGCGGAGGACCCGGATGCGTACGTCCTTTCGCGCGAGGCCATGGCCCGCAAGGTGCGCGAGGCGGCCGCCCTGGGAGCGACGCACATCCTCATGCAGGGAGGGCTGAACGACGCCCTCGGCCTGGACTACTGCGAGGACCTCCTGCGGTCCCTGAAATCGCAATTCAACATCCTGCTGCATTGTTTCAGCCCGCCGGAGATCGTCCACCTGGCCCGGGGGGCGGACGTGCCGGTGGAGGAGGCGCTCTGGAGGCTGCGGGCGGCGGGCCTGGACAGCCTGCCGGGCGGCGGGGCCGAAATCCTCGTTGACCGCGTCCGCCGCCTCATCAGCCCCCGCAAGTGCACCGCCGCCGAGTGGCTCGGCGTGATGCGCGCCGCCCACCGCCTGGGCATGCGCACCACCGCCACGATGGTCTTCGGCCACGTCGAGACGCCCGAGGAACGCATCGAGCACCTGCGGCTGCTGAGGGACCTCCAGGACGAGACGGGCGGCTTCCTGTCGTTCATCGCGTGGCCGTTCCAGGCGGGCCGCACGGAACTGCTGCGCGGCGGTCATCTGCCGCCGGGGTGGCGGCCCGCGAGCGGCGCCGAGTACCTGCGGATGCTGGCCGTGTCGCGGCTGCTGCTGGACAATATTCCGAACGTGCAGGCCTCGTACGTGACGATGGGGACGAAGATCGGGCAGGCGGCCCTCCACTTCGGGGCGAACGACATCGGCTCGACGATGATCGAGGAGAACGTGGTAGCGGCCGCAGGGTGCGTCCACCGCTCCTGGCCGGAGGAACTGCGGCGGCTCATCCGCGAGGCCGGGTTCCAGCCCCGGCAGCGCAATTCTCGTTATGAAATCCTCTGACGGCGGCCGATAAGTAGAGATGGCGAAGTGAGGAAGGCGGGAGCGCCGCGATGCCCGAACTTGAGCCCATCATAGAAATCGCGCGGGCGGTGCTGGTCGGCCGCTCGCCCCTGGGCCGCGAGGACACGTTCCTCTTCGACCATTCCCTGCGCGTCATGCGGGTGGCCGAGCGCCTGAGCGCCTGCCGCGAGGTCCGCCAGTGGCGCCTCGACCGCTTCGCGCTGTCGGTGGCGGCGCTGTTTCATCAGGCGGCCACGGTCCGCCTGGAGGAGGAGCGGCGGACAAGCACCGTCTATGCCGCCGCGATGATGAGCGACGAGGACGTCAAGGAATACAGCGCCGAACTGGCGGGCGACCGCCTGGCCGGCCGCCTGCCGCCGCGACAACTGGAACACGTCCAAGAGATCATCCGCCACACGCGCGATGCCGCAAGCGACATTGCCGAGGCGAAGATCGTCTCCGACGCCGACAGCCTTGACGACATCGGCACGCTGGGCATCTGGCGCGACCTGAGGCGCAACATCCTGGAAGGCCGCGGCGTGGAGGAGGCCGTCCGGGGCTGGCAGCGCCGCGAGCAGTACGGCTACTGGGAGGCGCGGATGCGAGAGGCGCTCAGGCTTGAGACGAGCCGGCGCCTGGCCGCCGGACGCCTGGCCGCCGCTCGGGCCTTCATGGAGCAACTGGCGCACGAAGGCGACGCATCGGACATGCCGCCGGAAGACCTTGCTTAACGGCTGTCACTTGTCCTTGGTCCTTTGTCATTTGTAACGGCAACGGCCCGCCCCTTATAATCGTTTCTGCGCAAGTGGGCGCTGCGCCGCTGCCGCCGGCGGGTCGCATGCTTTCGCTTGCGAAAGCATGGCACCCGGGCGTTTGCGCGGCGGATCCCCCGACCTGCCGCGCAGAGGGCCGGCACCCGAAGAGCAAATGACAAATGACGAAGGACAAATGACTAAGTCTGCAATCATCCTCGGCAGCGGCATCTGGAAGATGCTCGCGCGGCTGCGGCGGCGCGGCAAGGGCGGCCGGGGCGGCGTGCGCGTGTCGGGCGGCGAAGTTCGCCGGACGCCGTTCGGCCCGTCGCGGCCGATCTTCGAGGTCGCCCTGCCCGGGGGGCGCCGGGCGATTATGCTCACGCGCCACGGCGAGCGCGGATACGACATCGGGGCCTGGGCAGTCAATTACCGGGCCAACCTGTGGGCCCTGAAGGACCTGGGGGCAGACCACGTCCTGGCCACGTGCGCCTGCGGGGCCATCGACCCGCGCCTGGCAGTCGGGGAGTTCCTCGTGCCGCACGACGTGCTCGACAAGACCACAGGGCGAGTCAGGACGTTCTTCCAGTCGAGCGGCCTGGGCGTGCTGCGCATGGGCGAGCCGTTCTGCCCCGCGCTCAGGTCGGCGCTGGCGAAGGGGCTGGCGGCCGCGCGGGTGCCGCACAGGCTGGACGGCGTCTGCGCCTGCACCGACGGGCCGCGCCTGGAGACCCGGGCCGAGGTCCGCGCCCTGGCCGCCGAGGGGGCCGACATCGTCGGCATGACGCTCTGCCCGGAGTTTGCCCTGGCCCGGGAACTCCAGATGTGCTACGCGGCCGTGGCGTTCGTGGTGAACCCGGCGGAGGGCGCGGCCCCGCGCCCCTACCGGCCCGACGTGCTCTTCGAGGGCATGGCCACCGCGGGCGAACTGGAGGCGGGCGACCGGGCAGCCGCGCGCCTGCCGGAGATCCTTGCGGCCGCGATCGCGTCCGTCTCCGCCCGCCGCCGCTGCCACTGCCGCCAAGCCATGCGCCGGTACGTCCAGCGCGGCGACATCGGCCCGGATTTCCGCACGTGGCTGGGACCGCCCCGCGCCGGCGGCGGTTAGCCCGCGGCGGCTCTCCTGAGCCGCCGCGCGCCAGGCGGGGGGGGACCTTCGTCCTGCCGGGTGGCATGCCTGCGCGGCCGTATGCGCAGGCATGCTGTGCCCCCCGTTCTCTCATGCCTACGCCAACAGCCGCGCAGGCATGCCACCCCCCAAGTGAACAACGGCGGCGCGCAGGAGGGCCCTACGGCTTCGAGGGGGCCGCTTCGCTGCGAACAAGGGTCGCCGCCACGCCCTGGCCGCGGATGATGACCATCACCTCGGCCACGGTCTTGAAGGAGACGGCCTTGCCGGCCGTGATGCTTGCGCGCTCGACGCCGGCGAGGATCGTGGCCGCCTTCGACCCAAAAACCTCCAGCGAGTAGGTCTTGTCGGCCACGCGGACGCGATCGTCGGCCTCGACGGCGACGGCCAGCGGCGGCCCGGGGGGCTTCGCCTGGACGGGAGCGGGCTGAAGCACCATCAGCCGCACCTGCATCAGCGCGTCGCGCAGAATGTCGTGGACCTCCATGACGCGGCCGAAGGCCTCTTGCGCTTCGGCCCGCAGGACGGCTGTGCGCACGTCGACGGGCATGGCATTGACGGCGTCCTTCAGGGCCGCCAGGGCCACCTCTCTAGAGTCCAGGAGCGGCGGCCGGCCTTTGCGCAGGACCACCTCGCACTCGACCTTCTTCGGCTCGACGCGCTGCCCCGTGGGGCGCAGGATGAGTTCCACGGGCGTCCGGAGGGGCGGCACGACGTCCGGGTTGGCCTCGTACAGGAGGTCGGCGTTGACGCTGCTGGACTCGAAGGGCACGTCCAGGACGGCCTCGGTGAAGTTCGAGAGGCACACGACCGTACCCTCGCGGTCGGAGTCCTTGAGGGCCTCATCGCCGGACTGGCCCACGTAAACCCACTGGAGCGGCCGCTCCAGGCCCGCCTCGGCGCCCGACGGGCGCAGCAGTTTCCACGCGGGCACCTCGACGGTCTTGCTGCGTGTGCCCTCGGTCATGGTGAACCGCGCGGTGATTTCGACGACCGCGCCGGCCGGCGGGCTGTACGCGCCGCCCTCCGTGATAAAGCCCGGCCGGCCCGGCTGAAGGCCCAGGAGGGCCAGCGCGAACGTCACGTGCGACGGCTTGGCCTTAACCACGACGACGCTTTCGTGTTCGCGGCTGCCCTCGCTGCACACGAGCAGTTCCAGCGCCCCCTTCTGGAGGCAGACCAGGCCCTCCAGGCGGACTTCCTTGGCCCCGGTATCGACCGTGATGCCGGGCAGGGTCTTGATGACGTGCTTCACCTCGGCCTCGGGCGCGGCGGGCGGCACGGGCGCAGCAGCGCAAAGGGTGCTCATTGAAGCAGCAAACAAGAGGCCGAGCATCGCTGCATGTCGCATGGTTGCCCTTTCAATATTTCGGATTGCGGATTTCGGATTGCGGATTGAAAGGCGCCCCGCCGACGCTTGCGTGCGCCTGCCTTTCAATCCGAAATCCGCAATCCGCAATCCGCAATGCCTTTCGTGGCTCTTACTGGCACTGCGCCAGCGCGACGATGGCATAACTGGTGGGGACGGGCGGGTAGCCCTCGTACCAGCGGTCGGCCTCGTTGGTCCAGGAGCCGTCGGGCCGCTGGCGCTTCAGGAGCGCCTCGGTGAGTTCCGCGCGCCAGTCGTGCGGTCGGCGGCGGGCGTCGAGCACCACGCTCTCGCCTGCCAGGTCGCTCCATGCCCGCAGCGCCTTGGCCGCCGCATGGTAATAGTAGAACAGGCCCTGCTGCCCCAGTTCGGGGTTCTCCTCGAAGGTCCAGTGCTTGCGAATCCAGTCGAGGGCGGCCTTGACGCGCGGGTCGTCGCCCGCGAGGTCGGCGTAGATGAAACTCTTGAAGCCCGCGTAGGTCATTGAGCCGTAGGCCTTCAGGCCCTTGCGTCCGTCGGGCAGGTCCACGGTGCCGGCCGGCGACTCGCCGCCCTTGTGGGGCGTATAGATCATGCCGCCCGAGTCCGTCCCCACGAACACGCCGTCGTTGGATTCCGAGCGGTCCTGCGCGCGGCTGACGAAGACGACGACCTTGGCCCACAGGGGGTCGTCCTTCGGCACGCCGGCCCTGTGCATGGCTTCAACGAAGAACTGCGTGTTGGAGAGGTCGGGCCGCTCGTGCTTTCCGTAGCCTGCGCCGCCGTACCAGGGATGGGCACGGTCTATGGTTTCGGTCTCGTCCCACTGCGTTTTCTTGAGGTACTCGGTGGCCTTCCTGATGGGTTCGGCGTAGGCCGCGGGGCCGGCCTCCACGAGTACCATCAGGGCGATGCTGGTGGTGTAGTTCTTCAGGCCAACGTCTTCGTATATGCCGCCGTCGGGCTGCTGGGCCTTGAGGATGCGGTCGATGGCGCGGCGGACGGGCTGGTCTTTGGCGGTGTATCCTGCGGCCAGGAGCGCGTCGGTGCACAGGGCGGTGATGCCTACGTTGCCCTGTCCCCATGAGCCGTCAGGAGCCTGCTCCTTCAGGAGATAGGCTGTGCCGCGCGCGATGGCGTCTTTGCGGCGCTGGGCCAGGGCCGCCGCGTCGGCCGTCGCGGAAGAGGCGGGGTGCTCGCTCTGCGGCGCGGCCTCGGCGTGCGCCGCCTCGGCAAGCCGCTTCACCTCCTGTGTGCGGGCCTCGAGCAACGCGCGCTGGGCCAGGGCGACTTCGTGTCTTGCAGTCCGCCCGTAGAACAGCCACCCTGCCGCCACCAGCGCCGCCGCCGCGAGCACGCCTATCGCGCCTGCGCCCAGGACTGCAATGACGATTTTCGTACCCGTGCTCATGGGAACCCTCCGCTTGGCCCCGCGTCCGCCGCAAGATTATACGACCCTGGCGGGTCGCGCATTGACGACCGTTCGGGGCTAACCGCCAGCCTTGCGCCAGCGCAGGTAGGCCAGCACGAGGGCGTAGATGGCGGCGATGAGTGCGCCAACCATGGCAACGCGGTTGAGCCAGATGGTGAAGGTCTCGCCGCCGGCCTCCCATTCGCGGCCCTTCTCCCCCAAATAAAGGTCGTAGAAGCAGTAGCCCGAGAAGGCCAGCAGCGCAAGGCCGAAGAACATCAGGACGCCTGGGCCGTACGGCCGCGGCGCCGGCGGCGGCTCTTGCGCAGGGGGGGCCGGCGGCTGCTCTGCGGCCTGCTGCTGCGCCGGGGGTTGCCCCGGCGTAGCCGGGGCCTCGTCAGGCGATTGTTCCGCCATGGGTGCAATCCTCCTTCGGCGAACCGATGGCGATTGTACAGCCGCGCACGACCGTGGCAAGCGCGATGTGGGGTTCGCCGGAGCGCGGCCCTGCGGCTGCGACTGCCCGGGTGCACGGTGGCAGGCCGACGGCGTGCGCGCCGCAGCGGACCGCTGTTGCCCAGTGGTGTGTCAACGATGAGCGTGTAAGTTCGGGTGCCATGCTTTCGCTTGCGAAAGCATGCGTCCTCGCTATCACGACCATGCTTTCGCAACGGCGCGAAAGCATGCCACCCACAAGATTAATGCTGACCGCACCAGCAGAGGGGCAAGACGGCCCTGCCCGAACTACCGCGCGGGCGCGCCGCCGGCGACTTCGGGCGGAATCAGGACCTTCGTGCCCTCGCCCACGCCGTGGGCCGCAAACCACCCGGCCGGAACTTCCAGGGCAAACCGGGCCGGCTCGCGCGAAAAGACCGGTTCCGTGGCGAACGCCCTCATCCGCTCGGTCTGCACGATGGCGCCGTCGCCGCCGATGAACGCCAGGTCCAGGTCAACGTACGTGTTCTTCATCCAGAACGAGTGGTTCGTTTCGCGGTCGAAGATGAAGAGCATGGCCTCGTCGGGGCCGAGCGAGCGGCGGAACATCATCCCCTTTGCCTGCTCGGCGGGGTCGCGGGCCACTTCCACCACCAGCGGCGCCCCGCCGACGCGGATGGTGGCGGTGGGCAGGCGCTGGGGCCGATCGGCGTCAGAGGCGGGCGCAGCCGGCGCAGGCGGCGCAGGGGCGCGCTCGCAGCCGCCGCACAACACCGCCGACAGGAGAGCCATCGCGAGCATGAACGGCCGTAGTCCGCTGCTTGCGCGGCGGGCCCGGCCGGAGCGGCAGGCGCGGCCGGCGCGGGGGCGACGCATGCTTTCCGAGCGGCGCGAAAGCATGGCACCCGCGCGGGGGGCTTGAGAGTCATGCGTGGTCACGTGTAAAAATCCTCCGGCCGGTATCCCGCCGCGCGGATCATCCGCTCCAGCAGTTCCATCGGCAGTCCGACGACGTTCGTCAGGCTGCCCTGGATGCGTTCGACGAAGCGGTCGCCGGTCTCCTGGAGGGCGTACGCGCCGGCCTTGCCGAGCGCCTCGCCCCCGGCAACGTAGGCATCGATTTCTTCCGGGGTCATGCGGCGCATGCGCACCGTGGTGACGGCGTGGGCGAGCCGCCGCCGCCGCGAGGCCGCATCCACCAGCGCCAGGCCCGTGATGACGCAGTGCTCCGTGCCCGACAGCCGCCCGAGGATTTGCCGCGCATCGGCCGCGTCGGCGGGCTTGCCGATGATGCGGCCGGCGAGTTCCACGATGGTGTCGGCCGCGAGGACCAGCCCGCCGCGCAGGCCGTGGGCCTCGATGGCGGACACGGCCTTCAGGTACGCGAGGCTCTCGGCGTACCCGCCCGGGCCGGCGGCGGGCGAGAGGCCGCGGTCTTCAATCGGCGGCGGACGCACCAGGAATCGGTAGCCCGCCTGGCGCAGCAGTTCCCGCCGCCGGGGTGAGTTCGACGCCAGGATGAGTTCAGGCCGCTCGGTTGCCATGAGTTTGCGCTGCGGGTGCGCCCGCCCCTGGCGGGCGCTCGGACCTCACACCACCATGCTTTGCGCGGCGGGTATCCTGACCGGCCGCGCCGGAGCGCCGGAAGCAGGCACGGTTTGCGGCAATTGTCGCGGCGGCTCAGGAGAGCCGCCGCGCTTCTCGGAAAGCCTGCCCGCCGGCCGGCAGGCGGGCATGGCACCCACGTCACGGCCGGCTGACATCGAGCCACATGTTCTGGCCGTCCCACCGGACCACCAGGTCGGTGCTGCACGCCGGGCATCGGATGGCCGCTCCGGCCGCCGTGCCGTAATGGATGACAATCTCGGCGGCGCAGATGGGGCAGTGGCGGGCCTGCGTGGTCGGCATGGGGCCGGGTGCGGGCTGGGCCTCTTGAAGCCCGAGCGCCAGGGCGACGCGCCGGCGTCCGGCCCGCTCGGCCACGAGGCGGTTCAGTTCGTGGACCGACTCGCCCGTGCCGAAGACGACGGCGCCCACGAGGGCGTCGTCCTGGAAGACGAGGCGCCGGAAGACCTCCGGCCCGTCGGGCATTTCGACGGCCGCAACGCTGCCGCCCGCGGGCAGGTGGCCGCGCCCGATGACCGCCAGGTCGCGGCCGAAGAGGGCGGTGCGCAGGCGCATGGCCTCCAGCGCCGGCTCGGCCCGGCGGTCGAGCATGCCTGCGGCCGCCACGCCGCCCTGTGCCCAGGCCCGCTGCCAGCAGAATGCGGCGTCGTCGGGGCCGAACTCTTCGGACTCGGTCGGCTCGGCCACGTCTCCGGCGGCGAAGACGTCGGCGGCGCTGGTGCGCAGGGCATCGCTCACAAGGATGCCCTGGCGCACCTGGATGCCCGAGCCCTGCACGATGTCGATGGCGGGCCTGCGGCGGCAGCCGACGGCCACCAGTTCGGCCCGCAGCGTCTCTCCGGCGGCCGTCTCGACGCCGATGGCCCGGCCGCCCGCGCCGATGACCGTCCGCGCCTCGGTCTGACGCAGGAGCGTCACGCCGGCACCCTCCAGCAGGTCCTCGACGCGGGCGCTGGTGGCCTCGTCGAGCATCTCCGGCCAGAACCGCTCGCCCCGCACCAGTTGCGTCACGCGGACCCCGAGCGCCGCCAGGCTCTCCGCCAGCGTCAGCCCGACGATGCCCTCCCCCAGAATGGCCGCATCCCTGACGTCCTTGACCAGGCGCCTGACCTCCTGGGCCTGGGTGAGCGTGTCGAAGGTGGCCACGCCCTCCAGGTCGGTGCCCGGGATGTCGGGCGGGACGGCATGCGTGCCCGTGGCCACCAGGAGGCGGTCGTAGCGGACGCGCTCGCCGTTGGCGAGGACCACCTCGTGGGCCGGCGGGTCAACCTGCTCGACGCGGGTCATAAGGAACAGGTCCAGCCGCTCGCGGCGGTAGGCGTTGCGGCTCTGAAAGATGACCTCCCCCAGCGTCAGGTTGCCGGCGAGGAATTCGCCTAGTTGGCGGCGGAGGTAAAAGGGGTGCCGCTCCTCGGTCAGGATGCTTACCTGGGCGGCGCTGTCCGCGCGGCGGAGGGCCTTGGCCGCGCGGTACCCCGCTGCGCCGTTGCCGATGATGACGAAATGGGTGCTCACGGGTTCCCCCGCGGCGTTCCGTCCGGACGGCGATGATGATGCCGGCGATAAAACGTAATGGAGTAGTACATGCCCATGTAGCAGACGGCCCCGGCCGCCAGGCCTACGACCACGCAGCCGACCCACAACGGCGCCGCCCCCCGCCACATCAGCAGGCCCCACTGGCGGGCAGTTTCGACCGTCCGCAGCCACAGGCCCAGGCCGGGGTCCGAGTTCGGCAGCAGCGCGTGCTTTATCTCGGCCAGTCCGGGACCGTCCACCAGGGCGTGCCCGACAACGTAGCAGAACGAGTACACGGGGACGTTCGTAACCGGGTTGGTGAGCCAGACAATCGGCAGGCCGGCCACCTTGTTGGCCCGCAAGAGCCACGCCAGGCCGACGACCATGAGCATCTGGACGCCCCAGGTGGGCGTCATCGCCACGAAGGCCCCGATCGCGACGCCCAGCGCGATCCGATGGGCCGAGTCGTCCAGGTGCAGCAGGTGGATGAATCCGGCCTTGAGTTTCTCCCAGATTCGCCTGATGGACACACCGGACTCCTCTACTTCCGCTCGCCGTCGCCATGGCGGCTGTTGAGCATCGGCGACTCGCGCCAGATCTCCAGCAGGTGCCGGGCGACCTCGTCGGCCTTGACCGTAAGCAGGCACTCCAGGGCGCCCTCCGCGCCCCCGTACGGACACTCGCGCCGGAAACAGGGCCGGCACGCCGCCTGCCCCGTCAGCACGCGATGGCCCGGCCCGTAGGGCCCCGTGCGGCCGGGATGGGTCGGCCCGAAGATGGCCGCGACGGGCGTGCCGACCGCCGCTGCGACGTGCATCGGCCCGGAATCGTTGGTGACCACGGCGCGGGCCTCGGCCACCAGGGCCACCATCTCTTTTAACGTGGTCCGGTCCGACAGGTCAATAGGCCGCGCGCAGGCCGCCCGCTCGGCCACCTGGCGGCCGACGGGGGCGGCGGCGCCGCCGCCCACCAGCACGCCGCGCGCGCCCGTCTCGCCGTGCAGGCGCAGCAGCACCTCGGCGAACCGTTCGGGCGGCCACTGCTTGGTTGCCCAGCGGGCGTGGGCCGCGACCACCACGAGCGGCTCCTGCGGCGCGATGCCTTCGCCCGCCAGGCGCGCAC
Source organism: Planctomycetota bacterium (assembly GCA_016872895.1). GTDB lineage: Bacteria > Planctomycetota > Phycisphaerae > FEN-1346 > FEN-1346 > VGYT01. Next base: position 34,898 of record VGYT01000001.1, on the reverse strand, counting down.
GCACGGCCGCCCGCGACTCGCCCGCCACCGGCAGGTGGTCCCGCGCACGCGGCTCAGCCAGCCCGATATGCCGCGCAAGCGCCAGGTACCGGTCCACGGCGTGCATCTCATCGTGCGGCAGAGGGACGGCGAGCGTGTAGAAGACGGTCGCCAGTTCCCGCGCCGAGGCGAAGCCGACGCGCGCCGGCGCCCCCGTGGCGGCCGCCAGGAACCCGCTGCGGAACAGACCCTGGAGGTCCAGCACCGCCGTGAATCGCCGCTGCCGCACGTCCTGGATGAACGCCATGAAGTCGGCCGTAACGGTGAGGCTGCGGCCGACGTGGCCGAAGCGGCGGCGGTCGAACAGGATGACCTCGTCCAGCCGGGGGTGGCCCAGCAGGAGGTCGGCCAGCGGCGCCGCCGCCAGCCACGCCACGCGGGCCTGCGGGTGCGCCTCGCGCAGGGCCGTCAGCACGGGCAGCGCCTGGACGACGTCGCCCAGCGACGACGGCTTGATAATCAGGGTTCTTGTAAAATCTATATCTTGCATACGCCCGCCTTGCGCTGAAGCGCCGCCCGCTTGCGGGCGCTTAAGCGCGCTATTCGCCGCCACCATCGGCGCAGGCGCCGGCCGGGGCGCGTGCCGCCCCGCCGCCTGCCGCGAGTCGTGATCGCCCCCATGCATCCGCGCCCCCCCAGGTAGGCGCGCAGGAACCGCAGCCTGTCCGTCCGCCGCGAGGCGCCCCACTCATCCAGGCTCACGCCGAGGCGCATGATGTCGCGTGCCCGCCGCCGGGCCGACACGCCGCCCGAGTAGCGCAGGCCGTCGAGGTCCACGAGCACGGGGCGTGCGGCCGGCCCGGCGGGGGTCGAGACAAGGATGTTCGGGGCCTTCAGGTCCCTGTGCGAGAAGCCTGCGTCGTGCAGGCGGCGGAGCAGGTGCGCCAGGTCCCTTGCCATGCGCCGCCGCAGGGCCGCCTCCGGCCCGCGCCGCAGCCACTCGGAAAGCGGCACGCCGGCCACCGGCTCGGCCAGAAAGAGCGAGTCGGCAATCGCGCCCCGGTTCCATAGCATGACGGCCGCCACCGGCCGCGCGGTCGCAACGCCGCGCACAAGGAGCGCGTGCCCCTTGCGGAAGGCGGCCGTGGCCCGCGTGGGCGCGAGCAGGCCGTGGCCCGGCGTGCGGCGGCCGGCGCGCTTGTCGCGCTTGAGCACGACCGCGCGGCCGTCGGGAAGCGCTGCCTGCCAGATTTCGGTTGTGCGGCCGGGGGGCTTCAGGCGCGTCGCGCCCGGGGCGTCGGGCGAGGGCCGGCCCCGGGCGAGGATCGCTGCGACGGCGTCGGCCCAGTCGGCCGCCGCCCAGCCGCGCCAGGCGCCCGCCGCGATGCGGCCGTCCGCGCCGGCGGGGCCCCGGGGGGGCGGCCCGGCGGCGACGCGGATGCGGCGAAAATACTTCGATCCGCGCCTTGTGCGGCGGTCGCGGCGGCGGTAGAACTCGCGGCGGTACTGGGCCGTCGCGCGGGCCACCAGGCGCGCCTCCGGCACGTTGCCGACTATCTCGCGCAGGCGCTCCAGGCACCGCACGCGCTCGGCCGGCGAGGCGATGGGCTCGAAGAAGTGCTCCAGTTGGGCGAGGTGCTCGATGAGGCCCTCCGACGGGGCCGGCCGCTCGGCCTCGGCCAGGTCCACCAGGCTCAGACGCCAGCCGTCCGGCCCGCCCGAGACCAGGATGTTGCCCGGATGCAGGTCCGGCAGGTACAGGTCGGCATCCTGAAGCCGGGCCACGAGGTCGGCCAGCGCATAGGCCAGCGCGGCGGGGGTGATCGTGCCCGCGGGCGGGTCGCGCCGGAGGCGGTAAACCGACACGAGTTCCGGCGGCCGCGAGCCGGGGTACGGCGGCTCGCACGGAAGCGGCTCGAAGTATCGCTCGAACAGGTACTCGTCGAGCCGCCTGGCGGCGGGGATCTCGCGCGTGACCAGGACCTCCGGCGGGCCGCACGCCAGGGCCGCCGGCTCAGGCACAGCCAGGCCGGCCCCGCGCGCAGCCAGGAGGGCGAGCCACTCGCGGCGGGCCGGGCCGAGGCCAAGGCGGGCCCGCAACCGCCGCAGGAGGCCCGCTTCGGCGTAGGCCTTGACGAAGAAGCCGCTGCCGCCTGCCTCGAGGCGCCGGACAGCGCGCGCGCGGCCCTGCTTGACGAGGGGCAGACCGTCCAAGTGCGCGAGCGGCCAGTCGGCCGCCATGAGCGGGTCGGCGGCCGCAGACACCAGCCACCGCCGCCCGCCGCGCTCAATCATATGGATTTCATCCATAGGAGTTGATGCCCGGGGCAACGCCGACGCCGCGGCCCCCGGGCGCATCCCGGCATCGTAGTTGGCCGCCCGCCGGTTTTCAAGGACGAAGCGACGAAGGCGGATTTTTTCATTGCTAGAACGCATGGCCGGGGCTAAGATGTGCGTTTCCCGACCGCGAAAGAGGCGAGGCCGGGCCCCATGAGGGGGCCGCGAAGGAGCCAGAGCAGTGGTACGCATCCGCATGAAACGACTTGGCCGGACGAACCGGCCGTTCTGGCGCATCTGCGCGGCCGACAGGCGCGCGGCGCGCGACGGCACAATCCTCGAGGAACTCGGACACTACGACCCGCTCCTGCCGGACCAGGACAAGGTGAAAATCCATCGCGACCGCGTGGTTCACTGGCTGAAGCAGGGCGCGCAGCCGTCGGACACCGTAACGCAGTTGCTGGCGCACCTGGGGCTGGACGCGAAGGGCAACGAGATGCCGCCGCGGCCGTGGGCGAAGAAGGCGCCGCCGAAACCTGCGGCCGAGCGCCTGGCCGCCAGGAAAAAGGCCGAAGAGGCGGCCGCCGAGGCGCCCAAGAGCGAGGAGAAGCCGGCAGAAGGCTGACCCGGCCTTTGCCGTGTTTAGCCGCGTCCCGGTACGGCCGCGGGTGCCTCGCTACGTCGCCCGCCTGCGGGCCGAAGCCCCTGCGGCGGGGCGAAGGCCCGTACCGGCGACGGCTGAACAACGGCGAGGCTCGCGGCTGATGGCTTGGCAGGTGGCCGAGGGCCGTGACATGCCGCTGCGGATCGACGTCATCACGCTCTTCCCGGAGGCCTTCCGCGGCGTGCTGGAATCGAGCATCCTGGGCCGGGCGCTGCGCGAAGGCCGGGTCGAGGTGGTCCTGGCGAACCTGCGAGACTTCGCCCTCGACGCCCGCGGCACGGTGGATGATAAGCCCTTCGGCGGCGGGCCGGGCATGGTCCTGATGTGCGAGCCGGCCTTCCGGGCCGTCGAGCACGTGCAGGGGCTGGACCCGCGGCGGGCGCTGGTGGTCCTCCTGACGCCGCAGGGTGAACGCCTTACGCAAGCCCGCGTGCGGGACCTGGCGGGGCGCCAGCGCCTGATGCTGGTGTGCGGCCACTACGAGGGGTTCGACGAGCGCATCCGGACGCTTGCGGACCTGGAACTCTCGATCGGCGACTACGTGCTGACGGGCGGCGAACCGGCGGCGATGGCCGTCATCGACGCGGTGGTGCGGCTGCTGCCCGGCGTGCTGGGGGCGGAGGACGCCGCGAGCGAGGAGAGTTTTAACCTGGCGGGCCTCCTGGAGTACCCGCAGTACACGCGGCCGCGCGAATTCCGCGGCATGGCCGTGCCGGAGGTGCTCCTGTCGGGCAACCACGCCCAGATTGCGCGGTGGCGGGCGGAGCAGGCGCTTGAGCGGACGCGCCGCCGCCGGGCCGACCTCGCGGGCGAGGCGCCCGACGAGAAGTAAGGGCCGAGATTGCCGCGGAGGCGGCGGGTTATGCGCCGCCCGCGCGGGCGAAAGCCGAATCAAGAAACTCGATTGCGGAAGGGCAGGACCATGAAGCGAGCAGGCATCCAGCGCATCGAGGCCGCCTACCTGGTGAAGGACCGGCCCGATTTTCACATCGGCGACACGGTTGACGTGGGCGTGCGGATCATGGAAGGCGACAAAGAGCGCGTCCAGGTCTTCACGGGCGTGGTGATCGCCCGCCGCGGCCACGGCGCGCCCGAGACGTTCTCCGTGCGGCGGATCGTGGCCGGCGAGGGCGTGGAGCGCACCTGGCCGCTTCACTGCCCCGCCGTGTCGTTCATCCGCGTGGTCCGCTCGGGCAGGGTGCGTCGGGCGAAACTGACGTACCTGCGGAAGCGCGTCGGCAAGGCCACACGCCTGGTCGAAGAGCGGCGGGAACTGGGCGAGGCAGGCGCCGCCGGCGCCCCCGAAGGCGCCGGGGCCACCGCAGCCGAGGCCACGTGAAGGGCCTGACCGGCCGCACGTCCGCCCACTTGCGGATTTTCCGTGCCCGCCCTCGCCGGCGGGCATATCTTTATGGGGCCGGCGCCCGGAACCCATCATGAAGGCATTCTGGAAAGCCCTGCGCTACTGCTGGCCCTACCGGGGCCGGATCATGCTGGGGTGGCTGTGCGCGGCCCTGGCGACGGCCCTGTACGTAGGGTCCATCAGCGCGGTCGGGCCGCTCTTCGGCCTCTTGTTTCAGGAGCCGTCCAAGGGCCTGCACTTCACGTCGCGCCCTGCGGCCGGCGACCCGGACCGCCGGGAATGGGTCCTTGAGGTCAGCCGCCACTGGACGATCGTGCCCTCCGACGCCGTGGAGACGTTTGAACTTCGCGGCGGCAGCGTCCTGCTGAACCGGCAGTGGGCCGAGGCGAACAAGGTCCGCGTCACCACCACCGAGGAGGGCCTGGGGGTGCTGGCGCGGCAGGCGGAGGACTCGGTGAAGTTCTATGCCCCGCTGCTGCGCCGCCTGGCCGACAACCTGCCTACGGACCGCTACCACTGCCTGCTGTGGATCATGGCGGGCGTGGTGGCCATGACCATCATCCGCGGCGGCCTGCGCTACGCCAACGAGTACCTGGTGGGCCACGCTTCTAACCGCGCCATGCTGGCCCTTAGGCTGCGGGTGTACGAACACGTCCTGCGGTCGCCCCTGGAACTGTTCGCCCGCGTCGGACCCAGCGACATCATGAGCCGCTTCCAGAACGACTGCTTCATGGTCCAGGAAGGCATGAAGACGCTCATGGGCAAGGTCTTCAGCGAGCCGGTGCGGGCCGTGGTGTGCATCGTGCTGGCCGTCCTGGTGGGCGTGTCGATCGACCCGTGGCTGCCCGTCATCATCCTGGGCATGGTGCCGCTTGTAGGGTACATGGTGCGGCAGTTGGCGATGCTGATGCGCCGCTCCAGCCGCAAGGCCCTCGAAAGTTGGGCCCAACTGGTGGGCATCCTTGAAGAGAGCCTCTACGGCATCCGCATCGTGAAGGGCTACCGGCTGGAGGCTCACGAGCGGCGGAAGTTCTTCCACGCCAGCCGCCGGCTCCTCAAGCAACTCCTGCGGGCGATACGCATCGACGCCGTGACCGAGCCGGCCGTCGAGACGCTCTTTACGATCGCCGTGGCCGGGGCGATCGTGGTGGGCGGCAAGCGCATCATCGACATCGGCCTGTCGCAGGGGAGCCTCTCCGACCTGATGCTCTTCTTCGGCCTGCTGGCCGGGGCGCTTGACCCGGCCCGCAAACTCTCGAACGTCTCGAACCGGCTCCAGCAGGCCGCCGCCGGCGCCGACCGCATCTTCGCCCTGCTGGCCGCCGACCCCGAGCCGCGCTACGGCGCCCACGGTCTCGTTCTGCCGCGACTGCGCCAGGCCATCGAGTTCCGCGGCGTGTGGTTCGCGTATCCGGGCGGGGAGGCGGTCCTCAAGGACGTCACCCTCACGGTCCGCCACGGCGAGGTCGCGGCCGTCATCGGCCGCACGGGCTGCGGAAAAACCACCCTGGTCAGCCTCATCCCGCGGTTCTTCACGCCCACGCGCGGCACGATCCTGGTCGACGGCATCAACATCCAGGACGTGACGCTGCGGAGCCTGCGCGACCAGATCGCCATCGTGCCGCAGGAGACCGTTCCCTTTGCCGACACTATTGCGCAGAACATTGCGCTGGGTGCGCAGCAGACATGTGGCACGGCCGGCTTGTCCGGCCGCGGCGAGGCGCCGTCGCGCGAAGAAATCGAGGCGGCCGCACGCGCCGCCCACGCCGACGCCTTCATCCGCAACCTGCCGGAGGGCTACGACACGGTCATCGGCGAGCACGGGGCCACGCTCTCGGGCGGCGAACGCCAGCGGCTGGCCCTGGCCCGCGCCATTATCCGCGACCCCGCCATCCTCATCCTCGACGAGGCCACCAGCAACCTGGACGAAGAGACGCAGGCCATGGTCCAGGACACGCTGACCGCATTCTGCAAGGGCCGCACGACCATCCTCATCGCGCACCGCCTCTCTACGCTGGCCATCGCCGACCGCATCGTGGTCATGGACGCCGGCCGCATCATCGACGCCGGCACGCACGATGAACTTCTGGAGCGGTGCCCACTGTATCGGCGCCTGCGCGAGGTCGGCCTGGACTCGCTGTGAAGAACCAGTGCCCTGTGGTCGCAGGTCAGCAGTCCACGGTTGGGCACGGCACGCTGCGCGGCGGGTCTCCTGACCCGCCGCGAGCAAGCCACATTCCCGCGCGGTCGGTCAGGAGACCGACCGCGCAGAAGTTGTTCCGATGTGTGCCATGCTTTCGCGAGCGGAAGCACGGCATCCCTCGTTTCACGTACGCGAGTGCGCGGCGTCACGGCCGCAGGTCAACGATGCCGGCGTCCACCTGGTCTCGCCGCCTGGGGCCGGCGCCCGTAGCCTGGGCGTGAATGGCCATCACGTTCCTGCCGGGGCGCAGGCCCTTCAGCGCTTCCGGGCGGATCTCGAAGTGCTCGTAGGAGCGCGTGCCGCCGGGCCGCTGGGCGGCCAGGATGCCGTTCATCCACACCTCGCAATCGCCGCTGTGCGAGATGCGCAGCCGCAGGTTCGCGAAGTTCACGTCCTTCAGTTCGAACTCGCGTCGCAGCCAGACCTCGCGGCTTTCCCACGGGGTGCGGATGGGACTGCCGGCCTGCGCCGGGCCGAAACCGAAGGGGGCGGGCTTTTCGTCCCAGCCGGCGGCGGCGAAGCCCGGCTTCATCCAGTCTTCGGCCTTCGGGGCCTCGAATCGCACCCGCCACGCAGCCGCCTCGTTCTCGCCGGTCGGCACAATCACCGCCACCGCGCGGATGGGGACGGGCGCCCACGGACCGGAGACGTTCGCGCCCCGTCTTGCCCATTTCTGCCACATCGCGGCGTCGCCCAGCATCGCCATGAAGACGCCGCCGACCACGGGGCGCGCGGTGAAGCCGCGCTTCTTGGCGGTGTCGGTGAAGTACCAGTCGGTCATCGGCGAGCGGTCGGGCGTTTCGTTGAGGAAGTCCAGGACCGGCGCCGAGAGCGCCTCGAAGTCGGCCCGGTCGCCCGTCATCGCGGCCGTCCACAGGACCCAGTCGAGTTTCGTGTAAGCCTGGCGGCCGTCCAGGGGCAGGCCGTAACGCTGCTGCGTGCGCTTGTAGAAGTCCATCTCCTTCCGCAGCGCCCCGGCCGGGAACAGGCCCAGGCCCAGCACGCGGTCCCAGGCGAGGTTGTATTTCTGGCTCCAGGTGCCCGGCAGGTCGAACGCCAGCCGGAAATGGTCGCCGTCGTCCGCCTCCTTCACCCAGCGGGCGGCGAACTCGCGGGCAAGTTTCCCGTACGCCCGGGCGTCGGCAGCCTTGCCGAGTTTCTCGGCCAGTTGCGCGCAGGCGCCCAGGGCCACGATGGCCTTGGCCGAGAGGTTCACGTTGTGCGCCAGGTGCCCGGCGAAGTCGTCGGTGCAGAGTTGATTCTCCGGGTCGTAGCCCTTCTCCTTCAGGTACTCGGCCCACTTGGTAAGAAGCGGCCAGTAGGATTCCGCGAAAGAGGCCGAGCCTTCGGCGCGGGCCAGCGCTGCGGCCATGAGGATCATGTTGGCCGACTCCTCGACCATCATCTGCCGGTCCTCGGTGCGCTCGCCGCCGCCGTACACCTGGCCCGTGGCGTACGGATACCGGCCAAGGTCGTGCGGCGCAAAGGGGAACTTCCAGCGCGGCGAGGCGGCGTAGTCGAGCACGGGCACCAGCACGGCCTTCGCCAGCGCCGGCGCCAGCAGCAGGCAGAAGGGCGACATCGGGTAAATAACGTCAACCGTCCCGATGCAGCCGTTGCTGTGGTTCTCCTTCGGGAAGAAGAGCGGCTTGCCCCTGGAGTCGGCCACCAGTTTCGACCCGGCCAGGGTCTGGCGGTAGGCGAGCGCGGCAATCCGGGCGTATCGCTCGCCGCCCACCTGCGCAAGGTCGGCCATGAGGTCGGCATCTAACTTGCGACAGCGGTCGGCCAGTTGGGGGAACTCGGCCGCGGCCTTCTGAAGCAGGCCGGCCGCATCCATGCCCCCACGACGCCAGTAGCCGCGCAACCGCTCCTCGAAATAGCGGATGGAGTACTCGTCGTCGTACGCCAGCATGATCCAGCGCCGGACCGGCTCGCGGCCGACCTTGCCCAGGTCCAGGCACAAGGCCAGCACGGGGGCGGACCTGGCGGGCACGTCGCGCGCGGCAGGCACGTCTTTGTCGGGAAGCGAGCCGCCTGCGGCGAACGCCCGGCGCGCTGCCGCGCCGTCGGCGATGGCCGCCCGCGTGCCGCCGTCCTGCTTTGCCGCAAGGTACGCGTAGCCCCAGTCAATCCGCACGTCGTCGCCCTGGCGCTCGAGCACCGGCTGTGCCTGCGACCCCAGGCGCACCGCGTGCAGGCCCGCCGCCTCGGCGCGGCCCCAGGATACCGGCTGGTCGGGCGTGTTCACCGCCAGTTCGGCGCCCGCGTCGAAGTACACCCGGACCTCGTGCGTCCCGCCGTCCTGCGCCGCGGCTTCCCACTCGATGTACGTCAGGGGGCGCGACAGGGCGTCCAGGTCATCCGGCAGCGCGGGCGTGATGAAGGAGAGCGTCAGGCGCACCTGCGCGCCCGCGAAAGTATAGATCGTGCGCGTGGGCAGCACGTCGAGGGCGACCTGGAGCAAGGGCGGAACGTCTGCCGGTTCCGTGCCCATGAGGCGAAACGGCTTGCCGTCGATGCGCACCAGGCTTCGCAGCGGGTGCGGCTTGCCCGTCCAGTGCGTGGTCGAGGCGTCGGCAAGGCGGTCCGCCGGCGACCAGATGCTGAAGTACGGGTCATGCGCCACCAGGGGCACCGACGGCGGGCGCAGCGATACGGCGGCCGTCGCCCGTGCTGCCGCGACAAGCAGCATGGCCGACCCCAGGAGCAACACAACCGACTGAGATGCCGCAACACGTACGGTCATTTTGCGTTTACTCCTCCGAGCAATCGCCCTTGTTGTCGCCGGACCCGGCCCGGCGCCCGATGCGGCGTTATTGTACCCCGGGCCGGGGACCGCGCGGCACGAAATGTGGTCCTGGCCGGGGCGCAGGTGAAATTCAGTTGCCGCGCCCCGGCCGCCGGTCGTATAAGCCCGGGAGGCCCGACGGGGAGGTTATCGCCATGAGGCATGTATTTCTTTTCGCCGCCGTGCTGGGCGCGGCCGCCTGCGTTTCCTCCTGCCAGGAGGCGGCCAGGCGCGACGCGGAGGTCGGCGTGCCTGAATCGCTCCTTCTGCGGCCCGAGATTCCGGACGCCCAGGTCGCGCGGCTGCCGGAGACGGGTTCGCCGGAGGCGGGGCTTGAGCCGATGCAGATCCGCCTGGATCATTCGATTGAGTCGCCCCCGCCGCCCCGCCCGGCCCCCCCTCCGCCGGCCGCGAAGGCCAAATCGCCGCAGCCCGACCGGAACAGGGGGAACGGCGGCAACAACCGCAACGGGAACCGCGACAGGGACCGCTGGCGCCGCTGGGCCCGCTGAGGCGGCCCGCGGCGGCAGCGCGTGGCACGGCCGGCCACGGCGTCTGCCCATATTCACATTTCTAAGTGCATACCATATCTGTAGTCCTCGTCCGGCGGCCTTGCACCGCCGGCCAGCGGCCAGGGAGTCCCCGGCGGCGCGTGACGCGCCGAGGACGCCGCCGGAGGGGGCGCGGGCCGCGCCGCACATACCTGGCCCCCGGTGAATACACCGGGGGCCTCAAGCGGCCGGCATCGCCCGATTACTGAGGCGTGCCGCATGGCATGCGGAGGCGCCAAACACGTGCGGCATCGGGGTGGCCAGAACGCCTTATCGCGGCCGGGGCGCCTGCTGATGCGCAACCCCGTAATTTGACACGACTTAGGCCCTCCGCCAGCCTGTGGATATCTTGTGGACAGTTTTGGCGCTCGGGGGTAAACCGTTGTTTCACAAGGACTTGCAGCGCACGTGCCGCCGCGGGCAATGTTAGCAGTGTTTCATACAAGTTGCGGAACTTCAGGCGCCTCGCAGCCGCCAATCAGGCCGGAAAACGCACACCTGGGAGGGCATCCGGGCGGGTCAGTATTGATTGTAGGGCATCCCGTCGTCATCGACGTGGCTGTCGGTCAGGTCAGGGTAGAACTCGCCGGTGACCTGGTTGTACCACCAGCCGCCGTCAGTGTCGGGGGCGGTGAAACGCTCGGCGGCGCCCGTGGCCACGCGGATGACCGCGGAATTCGTCACGGGGTTGGTGGGCATCTGCTCCAGGTACGGGCCATAAATGTGCGTAGCGTCGGGAACGTCGGCGACGCCGCCGCCGAAGTCCGTGCTCTGGGTCATCTGGGCCGCGAACTGATCGCCTGCCGGATACCCTGAGTGCTGGTTGCGGTACACCTGGATGATGGCGCGGATCTTGGAGAGGTTCTCCTTCAGGTTGGTGCGGTTGGCCTGGTTGGTGACGTCGCGGTACTGCGGCAGGACGATGGCCGCCAGGATCGCCAGCAGGATGACGACGATGAGTATCTCGACAAGCGTGAAGCCGCGCAGAGATTGTCGCATGGTGGCGCCCCGTTAATGCGGTTTGCACCGCCTCCGTCTGCCCCGTAGAGGGCCCAGCGCAACATAGAGACTCCGGGTGCGCCCCCACCGCGGCTGTAATATCGGCCGGCGGGGGCCGGGGCTATCAGAAAAAACGGCGTCCTGGTTTTGCTGGCGGGCCGCCGCAGCGGCCGGTATGCTTTGTCGTTTGTCATTTGTCCTTTGTCATTGGTCATTTGTGAACCGCCCGCCAGAGGCGGGGTTGCAGGGCGCGCCGTCGCCATAGCGGCTATGGCGCGTCGGCGACCGCGCGGGCGATGCCTTGCTGCAAATGGCAAATGACAAGTGACAAATGACAGGTGTGAAGGGACAATGCCATGACCGCGCCTGCCAGCCCGCACGAGCGATTCCAGTCGCCGCTGGTCTCCCGCTACGCCAGCCCCCAGATGTCGGGCATCTTCAGCGCCCAGTCGCGTTTCCGCGCCTGGCGGCGGATATGGATCGCCCTTGCCGAGGCCGAAAAGGAACTGGGCCTGGCCGTCACCGACGCGCAACTGGCCGAGATGCGCCGTCACCAGGACGATGTGAACATCGAGCGGGCCGAGGCCCTGGAACGCACCCTGCGCCACGACGTCATGGCCCACGTGCACGCCTTCGGCGAGCAGTGCCCCTCGGCCCGGGCCATCATCCACCTGGGGGCGACGTCGTGCGAGGTCACCGACAACGCCGACCTCCTGGCGATGCGCGACGGGCTGGACCTCGTGGCGCGCCGCCTGGCGACGACCATCGAACGCCTTGCGCGCTTTGCCGCCGAGCACCGGGCCCTCGCGGCCCTCGGCTTTACGCACTATCAGCCCGCGCAACTTGTGACGGTGGGCAAGCGGGCGTGCCTGTGGTTGTGGGACCTCGTCACGGACCTCGAAGCGGTGGACCAGGCCCGCCGGGGCCTGCGATTCCGCGGCATCAAGGGCACCACCGGCACGCAGGCGTCGTTCCTCCGCCTTTTCGAGGGGGACCACGAGAGGGTGCGGCGCCTGGAGGGCCTGGTGGCCGCCAAACTAGGCTTCGACCATGTAGCCCCCGTCACCGGCCAGACTTACAGCCGCAAGGCCGACTACGCCGTGGTCGCCGTTCTGGCCGGCATCGCGCAGAGCGCACATAAGTTTGCGAACGACCTCAGATTGCTGGCGAACCTGAAGGAGATTGAGGAACCGTTCGAGAAATCGCAGGTCGGCTCCTCCGCGATGGCTTACAAGCGCAACCCGATGCGTGCGGAGCGCATGACGGGCCTGGCGCGGTACGTCATCAGCCTCGCGGCGGCGGCGGCGCAGACGGCGGCCGAGCAGTGGCTGGAGCGGACGCTCGACGACTCCGCCGCCAGGCGCATCGTCATCGGCGAGGCGTTCCTGGGCGCCGACGCCATCCTGCGCCTTTACCAGAACATCGCGGAAGGCCTCGTGGTGTACCCGCGGATGATCGCCCGCCACGTGGCGGACGAACTGCCATTCATGGCCACCGAGAACATCCTGATGGCGGCCGTGAAGGCCGGCGGCGACCGCCAGGCCCTGCACGAGCGCATCCGCCGCCACAGCCACCAGGCCGCACAGCGCATCAAGGCCGAGGGCGGCCAGAACGACCTCCTGGCGCGGCTGAAGGCCGACCCGGCCTTCGTCCACGTCGATATCGACGATGAAATGCGGCCCGAGCGCTTCGTCGGCCGCGCGCCGGAGCAGGTGGACGAGTTCCTGGCCGCCATCGTGCGGCCCGTCCTGGAGGCGAACCGCGACCGCATCGGCACCGAGGCTGATATCGACGTGTAGCCCTCCTTGCCACTGGTCACTTGCCACTGGCCACTTGTAACGGCAACAACAACCGCAAGTCGTTGGTAACAAGTGACAAGTGGCCAGTGACAAGTGGCAGCCGTTAAGTGGAAGTGGCAAATCCCTTGCAAACCCGCCCGCGCACGCTATAACCTTGCGCCAGGTTCGGGCTTCATCTTCGGGGGATGATCATGGCTCTGCTGGTACGCTGCCCTAAGTGCGGTGAGACAAAGGAGTATCCGGAGACCATCGTCGGCCACGCCCTGCGATGCCCAGGATGCGACCTGCGGTTCCTGGTGGCCGGGAAGCCGGACCGCGGCAACTACGCGGTCGTGCGGCCGGTGTCGGGCAGGGTCCGCGGGGGGGACGATATCCCGCTCGGGCCGCGCACTTCGGTCCTGGCCGCAGCGAGCCTCGTTCTGGGCATCGCGGGACCGCTGGCGCTGGGAGTGGTCGGCGCGGCGTGTCTCGTCCTGGGCATCCTGTCGATGCCCGCATGCCTGTGGATGTGCAATCCGGGCGTGGCCGGCGTGGCAGGCCTCGTCCTGGGCATCCTGGGCCTGCGGCGTATCGGGACCGACCGGAACCTGGGCGGCCGCGGCTTGGCGAAGGCCGGCATCGCCTTGTCGGCCGTAAGCGTCGTCCTGGGCCTGACGATTGTGGTGGCGGGCGAGCGCATCTGGTGGGCCCTGACGGAGCCGCCCGCCGATGCCACCAGCCGCATGTTCAGCCAACTCGACGCCGCCCTTCAGCGATACTCGGACGACTGGGGCCGATTCCCCTGGACGGCCGACACGCCCGACGGCCTCATGGGCGCCGCTGACCCGAAGAAGGGCCTGCGCCCCGCCGCCGGCACCGACGACGACGCGGCGGCCCTCCTGTTTGCCGCGCTCAACCTGCGGCAGAAGCGCGGCCCCTACATCGCCAACGCCGGCATGCGCATCCTGGAGAAGGGGTCCGGCGGCGCAAGTTACCGCGTGTACTGCGACGGGTGGGGCCGGCCCATCCGCTACGGGCCGCCGGAAGGCGATGGGAAAAAGCCTCTCCTGGAGTCCGAAGGCGCGGACCCCGACGACCAGTACGACAACCTGACGAACGAGTAGGTCGCCGCCCGAGTTACCTGCCTTCCACGCGCTTCAGGCGCAAGGCGATGCCGTCGGTAAACGGCGGCGGGGTGAATCGCTTTTCGCCGCCCGAGTGGTCGAACGTCTCCGTTTTCTCCACGTCGCCGGTCCAGATGTTCACCCAGTCGGCCTTGTACGGGCCGGCGGGCAGGTCAAGGACGAGTTCCCCTTCTGCTGTGGCGCCGCCCGGCGCGGCGCCGCCCGCCGCGGGGGCCTTCAAGGGGCGGATGAAGGCGGCATACTGGCGGCCTTTCTCGGCCAGGACGCGGGCGGTGCTTTTCGGCGGCGCAGCCTTGACGACCTGCGGGTCGGGGGCCATGCGGATAAAGTCAAACGACTCCATGAACGCCCGCAGGGCCGCCAGCGACCGCCTGAGGCGCGCAGACCCGCCGCCGGGGGCGTCGGGCGTGCCCGAGCCGTCCTCGCGGCCCGGATAGAATGAGTAATCCAGGCTGCTGTAAACCGCCCCGCCCGCCATCAGGAAGTCCCAGCCGTCGGGGGCGTAGGGCGTATCGCCCGACCCCTTGAAGCCGGTCTCGTCGTCGGCGATGACCTTGCCCAGGTGCCAGTTCATGGCCACGGCGTCGGGCGGCGAGCAGTAGTGGAAGTTAAAGATGGAGACGGCCGGGTTCGGGTCCTCGATCTTCTTGGAGCCGTTCGCGATGTTCTGCGCGATGAGGTGCTTACGGGGCAGCCCCGCCTCGGCCTGGACGATGGCGTCGGCGATGCGCTTCTGCCATTCCAGCGTCACGCCGCCGAAGTACGGCTCGTTGCAGATTTCCCAGTAAAGGTTGTCAAACTCGTTCAGTTCCGTAACGATCTTGCGGGTGACGGCCAACTGGAAGTCCAGCAGCCGGCCGTTCCCCAGGGTATGCGGCTCGTCCTTCTTCAGGTCTCCGACGCCGCTCGTGTTGTTGGCGACGTACATGGGGTTGGCCTTCCAGAGTTCCTCGTTGTACATCGGGCAGAAGAGGACGAACTCGACCACCACGCCGCGAGCCGACGCCTGGGCCAGGAAGTCGCGTGCGCGGCGGAAGTAAGCCTCTTCCCACCGGCCGAGGTCGAACTTGTTGCCGCCGTCGAAGTAGCCCGGCTCGGCGCTTCGGGCCCACGGGCAGATGTAGCGGCCGGGCGCGGGCGCAAGCGGGTTGTTCTTGATTTTGAACGACCGCGGAACTTCGCGGTACACGCCCGAGAACGTGCGCGTCAGGTTCAGGCCGTCGCGCTTGAGCGCATCAAGATACTTGACGTAATCGAAATCGAGGTTCAGGACGGCCCCGTAATGTTCGCCGCTGGCGACCAGGACGGCCGGCCTGCCGCGAAAGACGAAGTAGTGCGGGTTCTCGGGATGGAGCGCAAGAGCGCCGGCGGCCGCCGCGGGCGGCCCGGCGGCCCCGGCCGCTCCCGCGATCGCCGCCCCCGCAACCGCCCCCAACCAAATAATCTCGATGGCGGGATGCATAGTATCCCCTTTCCCTGCCGAGGCGCCGCTTGTCGCCTGCCAGCCGGGCATTGTGGCGGCAAGCACGTCGGAAGGCAAGAGCGAAGGAGAAAACGGGGGACAAGGGGGGCCGCCTGCGGCACGGCCGCCTCGTCCGGCCGCGGGATGGGCGCCATGCTTTCGCGCCCTTGCGAAAGCATGGCCGGGCCAGGCCCGAGGGCGTGCTTTCGCAAGCGAAAGCATGCCACCCGCCGTCGCGGCAACGCCGCCGGGATTTCACCCCGGCCTGCATTGCTGCGGTATTACAGGCCGTCCCAGGGCGACTCCAGCGGGGCCGGGCAGTGCGGGCGCCGGCCGCATCGAGGGCACATCGAGCCCGACCAGACCGCCTCGAAGAGGTCCGCCACGGTGTCTACGAGGGCCGGGTCGTCAGTCACCAGGCCGACCTCGAAGTTCCGGCGGCGGGCGCTCTTTGCGCCCAGGCCGGCCCCGGTGAGGTTCGCGCTGCCGAGGTACAGGCGTTTGCCGTCCACGACGGCGGCCTTGAAGTGCGTGCGCGGGCATCGGCGCATCTGGAACGCCCCGCGTTTGACCCCTTTGAGTTCCTCCAGGAACGGCCCCGACGGCACGCCGCTGTGGAGGACCCGCACCTCTACGCCGCGAGCCGCCAGGCGCGCCAGCAGCCGCACGATGCTCTCGGCCTGGCCGCCCGGCCCCGGCATGCGTGTGGCCTTGAGCGTGGCGGTGGCGATGAGCAGGCTGTCGCGCGCCGAGGGCGCCAGGTCGCCCAGCACGCGCCGGTAAAGCGCGCCGCCGGTGAGATATTCAACTTGCCGCATGCAAGGGAACCGTTCCGGCGCGGCCCTCAGCGTCTCACGTCTGCCACAGAAGCCTCTCGGCCTGTCCGAGAAGGTATGTGAAGAAGTGCGCGGGGATCTCAAGAATGGGCGTGTCGAGGCCCGGCAGATGCCTGGCCCGGAAGTCCTCGTTCCGCTGGGTAATCCAGAAAGCGCACGTGGGTTTCTCCAGGCGGCAGAATGCGGCAAGGCCGGAGCGCGGCGTCAGGGGCGCCTTCTCGTGGTACTTGACCTCGGCCGCGACCAGGTAGGAGGGGCTCTTGACGACGATATCCACTTCCTTGTCGGATTCCGCGTGCCGCCAGTACCGGACCTGCGGCGTATCACGGTAGTAATACGCGAGCATGTGTCGGAGGACGGCGGTCTCGACGATCATCCCCATCTCGCCAGCCTGGGAGAGGATCTCCTCTCCGCGGAGCAGGACGGCGTTGCGCAGGGCCGCGTCCACGAGGTAGACCTTGTGGCGCGCCTTGAGCACTTTCTTGCCCGCGGGGGCATAAGGGGCCAACTGGTAGACCAGGTTGGCGCTCTTCAGGGCCAGGAGGTGGTTGTTGACGGTGGCAACCGACACCCCCAGGTTGCCTGCGCACCGCTGCACGGAGAAGATGCCGCCGGTGTGCAGGCATATGTAGATGAAGAGTTTCTCCAGGTCGGCAACGCTCCGCACGCCGAACAGGACGGTCATGTCGCGCTTCAGCACGCGCTCCACCACGTCTTCGCGCAGCAGCCGCTGGCACAGGCCGATGTCCCCCGAGTGGCAGGCCGTCTCGGGGAAGCCCCCCACGAGCAGGTAACGCTTGAACAGGGGCAGCAGGTCTTGCAGGCCCGCCTGGATGGCGAGCCGCTGCAAGGGGCTCATGGAGAACAGGTCCATGACCCTGAGGTCGGCCGGGACGTCCGGCACGGCCTCGCCGCGGATCTTCGCAAACTCGTAGAAGGACAGCGTCGGCATGGGCACGGTAATCCATCGGCCGACGCCGCTCTCCGCCAGGCCCTTGTGGTGGGTCAGGCTGGCCGACCCCGTCGCCAGGATGCGCCAGTGCGGCCGATGGTCGGTCAACTGCTTCAGTTCCAGGTCCCAGCCCTTCAGGTACTGAATCTCGTCCAGAAGGAGAAAGGCGGGGCGGTCGGCCGGGCAGACGTTCTCGTGATAGAGCGCCAGGATCTCCGGCAGGCGCAGGAGTTTCAGCAGCGGATGGTCCAGGCTGACGTACAGGATGCTCTCAGGCGGCGTGCCTTCTCGAGCCATATCGGTCGCGACTTGCTGGAGGATCGTGGTCTTGCCTACCCGCCGCGGGCCCGAAAGGAGAACTGCCCGCCGCAGGCTGGTGTCCCCGAGGAACCTGCGGCAGGCATGGTAGGCCAGCCGTTTGAACTCAAGGGAGGTTCCGGGCCTGCCGCCCCACCAGGGGTTGAACCCGCGCAGGATGCCGAGCACCTCGGAGTTGTCCAAGAAGTCCACCATAGCACAATCTGATAGCGATTTCCGTCCCGAAAGTCAATAGTATAGTTGCTACTTCCTGGCCTTTTCGCCCGACTTGGTTGTCCGTGGGCAGTTTCACCGTCCGCTTCACCTGCGACGGCTGCGGCTACGGGGAGGGCGCCGGCGGCTTCTCTTGCGCCGTCACGCGGAAATCGCGCAGGCTGCGGACGGGCGGGCCCGCGGCGCCCCGGAGTTCGGCCGCCGCGGTGTACGCGCCTGCCCTGGCGGGCGCGGCCAGCGTGAACGAGAGCACCGTGCGCCCGAGCGGCGGGACGGTGCAGTCCTGCTCTTCCTGCGACACGGGCCGCCCGCCTTCCAGCACGCACAGGGCCGCCTTGCCGCGCCACTCATCGTAAAGGTCGTTGATGACATATACCTTCACCTGCTGCGGCGCGGCGCCGGCGGTGAGTTCCTCGGCCCAGAAATCGAGCATCAGTCCCACGGGGCTGAAGGCGTCGCGGACGTATCGCTCGAAGTTCGGCTCCAGGGCCAGCGTCTCCAGGTCAAGGAAGTG
Organism: Planctomycetota bacterium; assembly: GCA_016872895.1. Lineage (GTDB taxonomy): Bacteria > Planctomycetota > Phycisphaerae > FEN-1346 > FEN-1346 > VGYT01. Next base: position 16,853 of record VGYT01000001.1, on the reverse strand, counting down.
GTCGCTCGTTGCGCCGCCTTCGGGGCGGGGCTTGTCGCCCGGGCGCGAGTAACCCAGGCCGCAAAAGTGCAGCACGCCGGCGCACTGGCGCCGGCAGCGCCAGAACTCCGTGAGCGCAGCCAGGTAGCGGCCGTAGAGCACGCGGCGCTGCTCGACGGTTGAGTTCGGCCCGAGGAGGCCCTCGTACACCTTCTGCGTCAGGCACGTGGGCTGGCCGTCGCGCGTGAGCCACAGCCACCCGTACTCGTTGATGATGACCGCGGCGGCGGGGAGTTTCTTCTGCTCGGCCCTCAGCCGCGGCTCGCCGGACATCCCGGCGATCTCCTTCAGGCGGAACGGCTCCTTGCCCTGCCAGCCCCGCACGAACAGGTACGGGTGCGCCTCGACGCAGTCGGCGGCGCTCTGCGGCTCGGACCAGCCGTTGTCCCAGGGGCGGCTCGACAAGTCCAGCCCGCGGACGGCCTGGATGGCCTTGCCGGTCTCCGGCGTGACGCTCTCGTTCTGGGCGTCCCAGATGACGACGCAAGGATGGTTCCACCGCTCGCGCATCCAATCGGCGTACTGCGGGATGATCTTCCCGGCCACGGGCTTCTCGGGCGCGTTGGCCAGCCAGATGGGGAACTCGTCCTGGATGAGCAGCCCCTCCTCGTCGGCAATGTCGTACCAGAGTTCCGGCGGGAAGCCGATGCAGTACCTCAGCGAGTTCCAGTGCATCGACTTGAACTTCCGGTGGAGGCGGCGGACCCACTCGGCCCGCCAGGGCAGGTCCTTGCGGTCGGCGTCCTCGAAGAAACGGTAGCACGTGACGTTGCTGCCGCGAAGGTAGTACGTGCGCCCGTTCAGGACCGCCCGCCCCGACTCCGGGTCGAACCGGAACGACCGCATGCCGAAGCGCACGCTGGCGGCGTCGGCGCCCGTGGCCAGGCGCAGGTCGTAGAGGAAAGGGTCCTCCGGCGACCAGAGGCGGCAGTTCGGAATGGAAATCGCCAGGTCGACGGTCTTCTTCTCGCCGGCCTCCAGGTGCACCGGGGGCGCCGCGGCGGAAGCGACGGCCGGCCTTGCCCCGGCGTCGCCCCCTGGCACGGCAGGCGTGCCGCCGGCCACGGCACGGCCCGCGCCCTCGGCCACCTCGGCCCTGAGCGCAGCCTGGCACGGCTTGCCGGCGGCCTGGAGTTCGGCGACGACGCGGACGGCCTTGCCGGCCACATCGGCCGCGGCCTGCACGTTCACGATGTAGGGCGCGCCCGCCAGGATCAACTCCACCGAATCGTAGATGCCGGGGATGAACAGGTACTTCTCGATGTCCCACCCGGCGGGCATGTCGGGGGGGATGCACTCGCGGTCGGCCCCGACGCGGACGACGAGTTCATTCTCCGCCCCGCCGGCCCGCAGGTGCTCCCGCACCGGCATATACGCGGGCGTGAAGCAAGGCAGGTGATCGCCCACGGCCTTTCCGTTCAGGAAGACCCGCGTGCCGTAGCGGGCCTTGTGAATCTTCAGGACGGCCACGTCGGGCAGCGGCCCGGCGACCTTGAACGTGCGGCGGTACCAGAACGCCTGCCGCAGGGCGCTCTTGCGGCCGACGTCCTTGAAAGGAGGCTCGGCCATGTCGGCCAGGCCGGGCACCGGCGCGGTGTGCGTGTAGGCGGCGGGCGGCGAGTCCATGCCGCCCTCCTCCGCCTGCCACGTGCCGTCGAGATTGACGGCGGTGCGCGGCGGCAGGGGCCTCAGGCCCGCCTGCGCTGGGCAGCAGGCCCACGCCAGAAGAAGGGCCGCGCCGGCAAAGCCCGAAGCCCGAAACCCGAAGCCCGAATGACCAAAAAGAACGGCCCCGCGCGCGGCTTTCTTCATTGCAGTTTGCCTTTTCATTCGGGATTCGGGTTCCGGGTCTTGGCGTGCGATGCAGCGAACGCGACGGACCGTTCATGTGCGCTCCTGCCGCGCGAGTGCGGGCCGCTACATTACCGCCTGAAGGATATTGATAAGTATCGCCACCGCCAGGGCGACGATCAGGATGATCGTAAGTTGGTTGACGGTGAACGGCCCGGCGGTGAGCGGCGGCCCGTAACTCTTCGGGCGGATTTTCTCCCCCGCCGCAAGGCCCTCCAGCAGGTCCGGACGCAGGCCCACCTTCTCGCGGGCGACGCGCGGCGGCTGCCCGGCCGCCACACTCCGCAGGTCCAGCAGCAGGTCCGCCGTCGAAGCGTACCGGTCCTGCGGGCGCTTGGCCAGCATCACCTCGACCACCTCGCCGACGCCCACCGACAGGTTCGGGTTCACGTGGTCCGGCGGCAGCAGCCGGCCGCTCACGTGCTTCTGCATCACCTGCTGCGGCGTGGGAGCCATGAAGGGCGGCCGGCCGGTGAGCATCTCGTAGAACGTGGCCCCGAGCGAGTAAACGTCGGCCCGGAAATCAACATGTCGGCTGCCCACGACCTGCTCCGGCGCGATGTAGTACGGCGTGCCGAAGGCCTTGCCGACCTCGTCCGCGGCCCCGGCCGCGTCGCTTAGGTGCCGCGCAAAGCCCATGTCGGCCAGTTTTGCGACGCCCTCGCGCGTGAGCATGATGTTGCGGGGCTTGACGTCGCGGTGGATGAAGCCGCGCGAGTGGGCGTGGGCCAGGGCCTCGGCAATCTGGATGACGATGCGCAGGGCTTCCTCTTCCTCCAACGGCCCGCCGCGGGCCTTCAGCAGGTCGTAGGCGGTCGTGCCGTCGATGTACTCCTGGATGAAGTAGGAGTATCCGTCGGCCTCTCCCGCGTCTATCGCCTGGACGATGTTGTTGTGCGAGAGTTTGGCGGCCGCGCGGGCCTCCTGGATGAAGCGGCGGCGGGCGTCGGGGTCGCTCGCGGCCTGCGAGAGGAGAATCTTGACGGCCACCGGCCGGTCAACCGACACCTGCCGCCCCCTGTACACCACGGCCTGGCTGCCGCGACCTATCTTCTCCTCGATCTCGACGCCGGGAATCTGGATGGCGGGCGAGGCGGTATCTTCCTTAAGCGCCCCCAGCGCGCGGCGGGCCTGGCTGCGCGTCAGGGCGCCCACCTGGACCAGTGCCTCGGGCATCGCCAGGCGCCGCCCCTGCTCCTTGGCCTGGTCCACGAGGCGCCGCGCGTCGCGCAGTTCCTCCTCGCCCGCCAGGCCGCGGTCCAGGACGTACTGCTCGAAGCGTGCTTCCGATGGTGCAGGCATACCCGCGCCGTGAAGTGTTCCCCGGTGCTCTAAAGACTATTGCCCGCGCGACGGGGGCAGTCAAATCAAATCCGCCGCACGCAAGTATGCGCCTGGTTGCAGGTTGAGAATGACGCGGCTGTGGCCCGCCCTCCGTCCTGGCGGGCCGCGGCCCTTACGGTCGCGGCCCTGACACGGTGACCGCAGCGCGGGGCTCAGTTCTTCTCCGCCTTGGCCTTCGGCTTCGTTTGCCTGGGTGCGGCGTCGGGCAGCGCAGGCTCGGCCGGGCGGGACCCGGCCGCAAGCGCGAACGCGCGGGCCTTCTGGGCGATGTCCGCGTGGGCCGATGCAACATCAGTCTGTTCGCCCAGGTCCGCCGCCAAGTCGTAAAGGCCCTCCACCTTCAGGTCCGCGCCCGAGAGAATCGCCTTGAAGCGGCCCACGCGCACGGCACGCTGACGGGGCGATTCCCAGTAAAGGAACTCGTGTTCCGGCTGGGGCCGGCCCAGCAGGGCGGGGACGAAACTTATGCCGTCCAGGTTGGCCGGCGCCGCCGCGCCCGCCAACTCGGCCGCCGTCGGCAGAAAATCCCAGAACGCCAGGGCTGTGCGGCAGGTGGCGCCGGGGGCCACCTTGCCCGGCCACCGCGCGACAAACGGCACGCGGATGCCGCCCTCGTAGAGCGACGCCTTCAGGCCCCGCAGCGGCCCGGCGCTACTGAAGAACGCCGCCTTGTGATCCTTGCCGTTGGTCGGCCCGTTGTCGCTCGTGAAGATGACCAGCGTGTTCTCGTCCAGGCCGCGCTCCTTCAGCCGCGCCATGATGCGGCCTATGTCGGCGTCCATGCGCGTGATCATGGCGGCGTAAATCCTCTCGGTCTCAGGCCAGTCTTCCCTGGAGTACGGCTCGTCGCTGGGTGCCTCGAAGTCCGCGTGCGGGATGGTGAAGGGCACGTACAGGAAGAACGGCTTCGGCCCGGCTCGCAAGGGCGACGCCGTGGCAAGCCCGGCCGCGCGGGCGTCCAGGTAGGCCAGGGCTTTCTCGGCGAGTTTATCGTGGCTGTATTCCTTGCGGCCGCCGCCCTCGTTGCCCGGCAGCGGCACTTTGCGCATCTCCTTGTCCGGCGGCAGGCCGCTGACGGAGCCGTCGCGGTCGAACTCCCACATGTGCGGCAGGTAGTAACTGTGGACAGTCGTCTGGTTCGGCTCGCCGAAGTAGTAGTCCCAGCCCTGCTTGTGCGCGGCGCCGGGGCCCTGGAGGTCGTCGCCCAGGGCCCACTTGCCGAGGCATGCGGTCGTGTAGCCGGCGTCGCGCAGGACCTCGGCCACGGTGAGGTCGGAATCCTCCAGCGGCACGTGCGAGTTGCTGCCGTGGTGCCGCGTGTGGCCGCTGTGCAGGCCCTGCATCAGGCAAGACCGCGACGGAATGCACACGCAGCCGCCGGCGTAGAAATCGGTAAACCGCATCCCCTCGGCGGCCAGGCGGTCGATGCTGGGCGTCTTGATGCGCTGCTGGCCATAGCAGCCGACATCGGCGTAGCCGAGGTCGTCGGCAAGGATGAAGACGATGTTCGGCCGGCGGCCGGCGTCGGCCTGGCCGGCTGCGGCCGCGCCTGCGGCGGCCGCGCGCACAAGGTGCGCCCACGGCAAGGCCGCCGCGGCCGCGCTCCCGGCTGCGACCTTGAAAAATGTTCGCCGGCGCATCCGTCCGTCTCCGGTGCGGTTCATGCCGTCTCCTTTCGGGTACACCGCAAGAAATGACGAAACCCGGAACCCGAATCAAACGACAATGCCCAAACACAAACTTGCCGTTTGCCTTTCGCCGTTTGCCTTTTGATTCGCGATTCGGGTTTCGGGTTTGGGCGTTTCCGCCGCTTGCGGCGGCCTACGCCAGGAAGTTCCGCAGATGCGCCGCGCTCTGGCGGACGGCTCGCTTGCGGTCCTCCAGCGACCCTTCGTACGCGCGGTCCTCCACCTCGATGCACACCGGGCCGCGGTAGCCGACGTCGCCCAGGACGGAAAGGAAACGGCCCCAGTTGATCTCGCCCAGTCCGGGCAACTTCGGCCGATGGAACTCAAGGGGCGTGGCCAGGATGCCCGCGTCGTCCAGCCGGTGGCGGTCGATGCGCACGTCCTTGGCGTGCACGTGGAAGATCCGCTCGCGGAACTCCCACAAAGGCCGCGTGTAATCCATCTGCTGCCACACCAGGTGCGACGGGTCGTAGTTCAGGCCGAAGTTGGCGTCGGGAATCTCGCTGAACATCCGCCGCCACACGGCAGGGCTGTGCGCCAGGTTCTTCCCGCCCGGCCACTCGTCGCGCGTAAAAAGCATCGGGCAGTTCTCTATGCCTATCCGCACGCCGTGGTCGGCGGCGAACCGCACCAGCGGCCGCCACACCTGGCGGAATCGCGGCCAATTGTCGTCCACCGACCGCGTCCAGTCGCGCCCGATGAACGTGTTGACCACGCCCACGCCCAGCAGTTCCGCCGCGCGGATGACCTTCTTTATGTGCTCGATGTACACCCTAGCCTCGCGCGGGTCGGGCGCAAGCGGGTTCGGATAGTAGCCCAGGCCGCTCAGTTCCACGCCTGCGGTGGCGGCGGCCTCGCAGACGGCGTCGGCCTCGGCCCGGCCGAAGCCGGCCGCGTCGATGTGCGTCACGCCCGCGTAGCGGCGCTCGGCCTTGCCCTTCGGCCAGCACATGACCTCGACGCAGTCGAGCCCCTCGGCTGCGGCGAACTCAAGCACCTCCCCCAGCGACAGGTCCGGCAGAATCGCGCTTACAAACCCCAGTTTCATGGTGCACCCCTTTCCACTTGGACCCAGCGGCCTTCCTCGTGCGACCGCAGGATGGCTTCGCACAGGACGATTTCGCGGTGCCCGTCGGCGAACGTCGGAAACGCCGGCGCCGCCGCGAAGTCCCCCGCCGCTATCGAACCGTAGAACGCCCGGAAACACTGCTTGAACGTGTCCGGGAACCCCTCGTTGTGCCCGCCCGGATACCCGATGAACGCCCGCGCCGCCGGGGCCGCAAGGGCCGGGTCGCGCAGAAGCACCTCGTTGGGCCGGTCGCGCCGGCCGATCCAGAGTTCGTTCGGCCTCTCGCTGCACCAGGCCAGGGCCGCGCGGCTGCCGGCGAGTTCGTACCGCAGGCAGTTCTTGCGCCCCGCGGTCACCTGCGATACCCACAAGCACCCGCGCGCCCCGCCCGCCTGCCCGCCGGCGGGCAGGCCGCCGAAACGCAGCATCACGCACCCATAATCCTCGGTGGCGATGCTCACGGGCTCGGTTGCGGCGGGCGGCGCGGCCTTGCCGGAGAAGGTCTCCACCTCGCCCCGCGGCCGCTGGCGCACGGGAAACACGGTCCGCAGGTCCGCACACACGGCCTCCGCTTCGAGGCCCGTGACGGCGTGGATAAGGTCGAGCCAGTGCGTGCCGATGTCGGCCACGGCCCGCAGGCGGCCGCCTTCCTCGGCCAGCACGCGCCAGTTGTAGTCGGTGGGCAGGAGGAGCCAGTCCTGGACGTAACTGCCCGCCACGTGGAAAATATCGCCCAGGTCTCCGCGGCGGACGCGCTCGCGGGCCTCAATCGCCAGCGGGTAATAGCGAATGTTGTAGTTGACCGCCGCGGCCCGCCCGCTCCGGCGTGCCAGCGCCACGAGGTCGGCCGACTCGCGCGAGTCCATCGCCAGCGGTTTCTCGCACATGACGTGCTTGCCCGCCGCCAGCGCCTGCCGCGCCATGTCGTAGTGCAGCCGGTTAGGCACGGCGATGTGGATGGCATCGACCGCGCGGTCCGCCAGGAGTTCATCGTAGGAGCGGTAGGCCCTCTCCAGGCCGAGGGCGGCCGCGGCTGTGCGTGATTCCTCGCCCGAGACGCCCAGGATGCCCGCCACGCGGACCCCCGCCCGCCTCAGCCCCTCCACGTGGACCGGCCCGATGAACCCCGCCCCCGCCACGGCGGCGGTGAACTGGTGCATGGTGCTCTCCTTGTCGCGGAGCAGCCTGAGTATACTCCCTGCGCTGCGCGGCGCGTAGAGGCAAGTTGCGCTCGGTGGGCGAGTTCCTCGCGCGGTAGGACCGGGGCGCATGCCGGCGGGAGAACGATGATACGTGGCCGCCCGGGCGACCGCCCGTCACCCCCGGCCGGGGTCGCGCCGGCGGCCCCAACAACACATTTGAAACGGAGCGGTTGCCGGGCCTGCGCCTACTCGGCCGCCGCGAGGTGCCGCGCAACCGCCCGGTGCCCGTGCTCGGTCTGCGTGATGACCAGCCGCCCGGCGCCGAAATGGATAGAGGCCGGGCCGCCCTCCGTGTCCCACGGGGCGATGCGGCGGTCGTCCTGGTGGCGGACGAGGCGCTTGACCATGGCGATAATCTCGCCGGGCGACGCATCGCGCACCGGATCAGGCGGCGTCGTGGCGATAAACGTGCTTGAGCCCCCGCTTACGCGCCCGCTGCTTTGCCCGGCCGTAACAGACCAGCGCGACGGGTTCGGCCCGCGGTACGATGCGCCCAGGTTCTGCGTGTTAGCCTGGCCTGCGCCTGCGGTCCCCACGCCCGCCACCACCATCGGCGGCGGTTCGGCCTGCTTCAGTTGCGGCTTATAGACGGCGGCCTGAAGCGGCAACCACGATTTCTCCAGCGTCGTTATCAGCACGTACCCCGCCTCGGTCCGGTAGCCGCACTCCGTGGGCAGCAGAAGGAAGATGGTATCTTCGTAGGATATGCCCGCCAGCCGAGCGGTTACGGGCCGGGCGGCCAGGTCTATGCCGGTCTCCTTCAGAGCGGGGTCAAAGACGAGCGAGAACCGCCCCGCCTCGGCCAGCCGCGCGAGGGCGTCCCGCAGGGGCGCCTTATCGAAAGCAAGCCCCGCCACGGGGGCCGCCAGTGCGCGGCGGGTCGCGGCCAGGGCCTCGGCCTTCTTCGCTGCCGCATCGGTGGCGTCCGCCGTGGCCGCACTCTTGGCCGGGGCGGCGGCCGGGACGGGCGGCGGGGACGGCTTGGCGGTCTCCTTCGCGGGAAATGTGGCCGCAGGCTGCGCGGCCGCGCTCGGCGCAGGCGGCGCATTGCTCTCCGCGGCAGCGGATGCCACCGCCATCGCGGCGAGCATCAGCATGGCCAGCGTCAGAATGCCGGGCGAGAATCGGATCATGTTGAGCGTGTTCTGGGGGCGGCCTGTTACTCGATCGCCGCCAGCAGTTTGGCCACCGCGCGGTGCCCGTGCTCGGTCTGCGAGATGATGAGTCGCCCGCCCAGGTGCTGGATCGTGGCCGGGCCGCCCTCGTCGTCCCACGGGGCGACGCGGCGGTCGTTCTGGTTGCGCACGAACTTCTTGATCATTTCAATGATGCGTTCGGGGGTGGCGCGGCCCTTTTCGTCGGGCTGCGCGGCGGTCGTCGTGCCGAAGAGTCCCCCGCCCCCCCCGCCGGCCCGCGTCTGCGCCAGGACCGTGTTCACCTCGAACCGCGGCCCCTCGAAGTCGGGCACCTCCGCCAGCGCCAGTTGAATGCTGTACGTGGCCGTCTTCAGCGGCACCCACGATTTCTCGAGCGTCGTAACCAGCACGAACCCGGCCTCGATGCGGTACCCGCACTCCTTGGGCAGGACCAGGTTCAGGGCCTCTTCGTACGTCATGCCCGTCAGCCGCAGGGTGACGGTGCGGACCGCCAGGTCGATGCCCGCCTCCTGGAGCGCGTTGTCGAAGACGATGGAGAACTTGCCCACCTCCGCCAGGTACGCCAGAACGTCCCGCACGGCCGCGTTCTCGAAGTTGACGGGCGCCCGCGCGGCGGCCATCGCCCGGCGCGTCCGCGCCAGGTCCTGTGCCTTGCGGAGGGCTTCCTGACGAGCCTTGAGTTCTGCGGCCGCACGCTGGGCGGCCGCATCCGCGGGCTTGGCGGCCGTGTCCCTGACGATTGCCGCGGCAGGCGCGGTTCCTGCGGCCGCGCCCGGCGTGCTCATCCCCGGCGTGCCTGCGGCCGGCGCGGCGGCCCCCGTCGCCGCGGGCATCTTCGACGTTTCCACTGCGACGGCGGCCGCCCCTGCCGCCGCCACCACGAGGCCCAGCACCACGGCTATGACAAGTTTCATGGCCGGCCTCCTTCCACCCGTTGGCCCTTGACAATAGGTTATACGACTGGCCGCGGAGGGCGTCGATCCCCTTCACGCCGGCCGCGCCGCCAGTTCTGCTCGCCCACCACCCGCCCGCCCCTGTACGTCGTGCCGCGCGTCAGTCTTCCTTCGGCGGCAGCAGCGGGTCAATCCAGGACTTCAATTGCGGGATGTCCGACTCCGTTATATCCCACACTTGGTTGAGATTGACTTTGTCGTAGGCGTGGGTCAGTTTGTCCCGCATGCCCGCGATATCCTGCCAGGGGATGTGCGGATGAGACTCGCGGAACTCCTTGGACAGACGCTTAACGGCTTCGCCCAGCACCGTGATTTCGTGCAAAACGGCCGCCTGCACCATGGGGTCTTTCAGGAACGCCGCCCGGTCCAGGCCGCGCTTGAACTCCTGAATCAGGCGGACGGCCTTGGCTATATCAAGGAGCGTTGCAGGGTCACGCCACATAGATCACCTCGGCAGTGCCCAGGATGTGCTTGCGGCGAATCCAGTTGTCGCTTTGCTCAACGGCCTGGCGGCTGACGAGGTCAACCTTGCGGCCGACGAGCCTGCCAAGTTCCTCTTCAATTCCGACGACGTCCAGCAGGCTCCAGTGCGCGTCCGGGGCGAAGGTGACAAGGAAGTCCACGTCTGTCGGGCCGGAAATCGTCGCGCAGCGCCGAGCCGAACAGGGCGAGTTCCTGGATCTTCCACCGCCGACAGAAATCGGCCAGCGCCTCGTCCGGGATTTCCAGCCGCCCACGCACCATCGAAGAACGCCCCCTTCACGCCTGTCCCTGCTCTTATTATCGCATCTTGCGCGAAGGAGGTACTCAAGAAACTCCTCGCCGCAAGCCTGCCGCCCGTGTGGTCGCTGTGGCCGCCGCCCTACCCGGAAACCACCCGCCCGCCCTTGTACGTTGTGCCGCGCCAGGTTACGCCGCGCAGGCCCAGCGCCCGCATCATCGCCCCGAACTGAAACGCCATCACCATCACCACCGCGGGCGGATAGAAAAAGAGGTACCACGGGTTCGCCCGCCCCGCCAGGAAGTACCGCCGCATCGTCACGAGCACCAGCGCCGCCGTCGCAAGCGCCAGCGCGAACAGGGCCGCGGTGAACGGCCGCGAGTCGCCCGCCGCCATCGCCGCGGCCGCCGCCGCAAGCGCCGCAAACGGCGCCAGCGTAAAGAGGCACGTCAGCGTCATCACGCCCAGGAGCCGCCAGACGCTCTTGAAGGCCCCGCAGTAAATCCGCGTCCAGCCCTTGTACATGGCCCGCAACGAATCATACATGCGCGTCGTAAAGAGGTCCTGCCCGATGGCGTTCCACAGCCTGTGCCCCCTGCGCTTCGCCAGCCGCGCAAGGGCGATGTCCTCGACGATCTCGTCGCGCACCGCCCCGTGGCCGCCCAGGGCCTCGTGCGTGTCGCGGCGGATGAGAATGTACTGCCCGTTCGCAAACGCCGCACGCCGCCTGGGGTTGTTCACCCACGCCGGCCGGAACCACGCCACCAGCACCGACCCGGCCACCGGCTGGATGGCGTTCTCCCAGAACCCGTGCATCTCCAGGACGGGCCAGAGGCTGAGCATCTCGCCCCCGCGCTTCGCCAGGAAGTTGACCGCCGCGCGCACGCTGTGCGGGGCCTGGCGGCAGTCGGCGTCCACGAAGAGCAGCCACCCCCCCCGCGCCTCGCGCGCCCCCGCCTGCATGGCGTGCGGCTTGCCGAACCAGCCGGGCGGGAGTTCCCGGACCTGGACCAGGCGCACCCGCACGTCGCGGGCGGCGGCGGCACGCACGATCTCCGCCGTCCGGTCGCGGCTGCGGTCATCGACCACAATGATCTCGATATCGGGATAATCCTGAGCCAGGAGCGTCTCGAGCGCGGCCGCGACGTTCGCCTCCTCGTCCTTCGCCGGCATGATGATCGAGACGAGGCCCGACGGCGGCACGTCGTCGATGGTGTCGCGCGAAAGGACCGGCCCGCGCGAGCGCGGCGAGTAAATCTGCATCGCCCGCCCCGCCCACACCGCCAGCACCCCGGCGGCAATGACCAGGACGGCCCACTCCAGGATGCCCACGCGCCTGCCCCCTGCCCCTACCCTTGCCGCGCCGCCCACGCCGCCCGCGCCGCCTCGTACACGTCGCGGAACGCCGCGCCCCGCTCGCCCGCCAGGCGCAGGCAGTCCTCGTACTCCGGCATGGCCGCCAGGACACGGCCGCCTCGACGGCCCACCTTGATCCGCACGGGGCCGTACGGCGTGTCCACGGCCACGTGCTCGCGGGCCAGTTTCGCGCGCATCACCTGCGTCCGCCGCACGCCGAACGTAGTCGTCTCGCGGAAAATCGTCTCTTCGACCGTCCGCAGCCCCGCATCGTCCACGAGGCACGCCAGGACGACCCCCGGCCGGCCCTTCTTCATCGTCGCCGGCACCAGCCACACGTCGAGCGCCCCTGCGGCCAGGAGGCGCTGCGCCGCGGCGCCCAGCGTCTCGCCCGTGGCGTCGTCGAGGTTCGCCTCCAGCAGCCAGACGGCGTCGGCTTCGTCGGCCGGGCCGCCGTCTGCCGCGCGGCCGACGATGACCCGCACTACGTTCGGCGCTTGCTCCCCCTGCCGCGCGCCCGCCCCGTAGCCGATGCGCTCGGGAATCATGGCGGGCATCGGCCCGAACCGCTCGGCCAGCGTCACCAGGATGGCCGCGCCCGTGGGCGTGGTAAGTTCCCCCGTCTCCTCGCAGGCCCGCGTCGGCGAGCCCCGCACCAGTTCCACCACCGCCGGCGCCGGCACAGGCAGAAGTCCGTGGGCGGTCTTGACGTAGCCCGAGCCCATCGGCAGCGGGCTCGAAATCAGCCGCTCCATGCCAAGGAGCGCCAGGCCCGCGCATACGCCGCAGATATCGACAATGCTATCGACCGCCCCGACCTCGTGGAAGTGGACTTCATCGGGCCGGGAGCCGTGGACCCTGGCCTCGGCCTGGGCGAGGCGCCGGAAGACGGCGTCGGCCCACCCGGCCGCGCGGCCGGGCAGGCCCGCCGCCGCGATCATCGCCAGGATTTCGGGCAGGCGCCGGCCGTGAACCTCGGCCTTGTGCCCGTGGGCGTGGGCGCCGGCGGAGGCGCGGCCGGGGCCGCCGCCCGCCTCGCCGGCCAGGCGGACCTCGGCCCGCACGGCCTCGATGCCGAGGCGCTTCTCGCGGCGGACGGCCAGGTCGTAGCCCTCAAGCGGCAGGCGAGCCAGGCAGGCCCGGAGGTCGGCCTCCGCGAGGCCCGCGTCCAGGAGGGCCCCGAGGAGCATGTCGCCGCTCGCGCCGGAAAAGGCATCTACGTAGATAAGTGACATAGACATCCCCTGCCCCGCTTCTGCTCGCGTGGCCGGGTGCGGCCGCTCCCCCGGCCGGTAAGCGTCCGGCGACTTCGCTGCAAACCGCCCGCAGGACCCGTGGCACGGCCGGCTTGTCCGGCCGCGGCCCGCCCCCGCCGATGTTTCCCACGGCCGGACAAGCCGGCCGTGCCACATCGCGCCGGGAGACGCCAGGCGGGCGCGGTCCGGCGGCGCCTGCTACTTCTTCGCCGGCGTCGGCCCCCCTGCCCCGCCCGATTTCGCGGCCGCCTCGGCCTTCGCCTTCAGTTCCGCCACCGCCCGGTTATACGCCTCCGCGCCGAACTCCACCCGCCTGACGTAATGGAGGTCCTGGAGGGTCGAACCCATCGGCCCCTTGTCGCGGTCGTGAAGGATGAACCGCTCGACCTTCCCGTTGTGCTCGGCGTACAGCGGCGCCCCCAGGATATGCCCCGTGATGCGGTGATCGTTACGCAGCACCAGCGTGTAGGCCACCTTGCGGACCGGGTACTCGCGGCCGCTGTAAACCTTCTCCGGGTTGCCGGCCTCCTTGAACCGCCACTCCTTGTCCATGCGCTCCCACTCGATTGCCGTCTCGATGCTCTTGAGGGCGGGCACCGGCACGAACTCGTAAATCTCGCGCTGGAGGTTATAGACCTTCACCCGCGCGGCCCGCGTCGTGTAAATCCGCCCGGGCACCTTCAGGCCCGTGGAGAGTTCCACGTAGCCCGGCACGGCGTCCCTGCGCTCGGCGGCCGGGGCCGTGCCGAAGGGGTTGGCCCCGCCCTGCCCCGCGGGCAGGCCCTCGGCGCCGTCGTCAACGAAGATGATGTCGTCCGGGCCGGCGGCAGGCGCCTTGGCCGGCGCGGGCTTCGGCTGTGCCGGCGCCGCCGCTTCGCCCGACCAGGCCGCGGCGACAAGCGCCGCGAGTACCAGCCCCGCCGCCACGCAGACGCCGGCCACGCCCACGCCGGCCTGCAATCTGCAACCTGGAATCCGCACGGCCCCCGTTCCTTGACTTCAAGGCCCGCCCGCCACATACTGCCGCCTATGCTTCGCGTCGGCATTTTGGGCGGCACGTTCGACCCGGTCCACCTGGGGCACATTGTGCCCGCCCAGTACGCCCTGCATCACTTGCGGCTGGACCGGGTCATCCTGGTTCCCTCGGCCTCGCCCGTTCATCGGCCCAGGCATGCACCGGCCGCCGGAGAACACCGCCTGGCCATGTGCCGGCTGGCCTGCGCAAGCATCCCGCGGCTGGAGGCCTCCGACGTTGAGATCCGCCGCGCGGAGCCGTCCTACACCGTCCTGACGCTGCGGTATTTTACCCGGCGGGTGCCCGCAAGCACGAAACTTATCCTCCTGGTGGGCGAAGACAACCTGCCGCAACTGCACACGTGGCGGGACCTGCCGGGCATCCTCTCCCTGGCGGAGGTGGCGGTCCTGCCGCGACCGTGCGAGGGGCCGCCCGACCTGACGGCCCTCGAGGCCGCCATCGGGCCGGCGGCCGTCCGCGAAATCCTGGCCCGCCGCGTCCTCGGGCCGCTCGTTCCGATAAGCGCCACCGACATCCGCCGCCGGGTCCGCGACGGCCTCCCGATTGCCGGCCTCGTCCCCGCCGGCGTCGCCGCCTACATCGCCCGCCACGGCCTTTACCTCTGACGCCCGCCATCAGAGCCGCGACCGTGAGGGAGCGGTGTAGTTGCGCTTGGCACCCGACGGCGCCGCTCCCTTACGGTCGCGGCTCTGACGGGCACCGGCGCGAAATCGCGGCGCCAACAGAAACAATGCTGGCCCGTTTCTTGCGCGGCGGTTCTCCTGAACCGCCGCGCGTCCGCTCATCTGGCGCCATAGCATTAGAAGTCGCGGAACGGGCCGCGAGGCTCCGCCTCGTCCATCGCCTTCTTCCAGGCGGCGAATCGCGACTGGACCATGCGGAGGACGTCGGGCCGCGCGGCCGACAGGTCCTCCTTCTCGCCGAGGTCCTTCGACAGGTCGAACAGGCCGGAGCCGGCCGCGGAATCGACCCACTTCCACTGCCCGACGCGGGCCGCCCTGTCGCCGCCGCGCTGCCAGAACATCTCGCGACGGGGCGACGCCCGCCGCCCGGCCAGCACGTCGGCCATGTCGAAGCCGTCCAGGGCGACCCCCGCCGGCGGCGCCGCGCCCCCTGCCGCGCAAAGCGTCGGAAAAACCTCCAGCGCCGTCAGGAACTCGTCGCACACGGTCCCCGGCGGGACGACGCCCGGCCACGCGGCGATGCACGCCGTCCGCACGCCGCCCTCGAACAGTTGCGACTTGCCGCCCCGAAGGGGCCCGTTGTCGGCCCCCCCGCCGCCGCCGTTGTCGGAGAAGAAAATGACGATCGTGTTGTCGGCCTGCCCCTTCTGGTCGATCGTCCGAAGGATTTCGCCGATGGCCTCGTCCATGTACGTGACGGCGGCCATGTAGCGCTGGCGGCGGGCTCGCGGCGTGTCGGCGATGCCGTCATCGTACGGCCCGTAGTGCGCCCGCACGTAGTCGGGCGGCGCCTGCACGCCAGGACGCGGACGCGACAGGTTCGACGCCGCGTGGGGCGCATTGAACGGCACGTAGCAGAAGAACGGCCGGTCCCCGCACTCGCGGATGAACCGGACCGCCTCGCGCCGGAAAAGGTCCGTCGCGTACGTGCCCTTGTCGGCCGTGGTCGGCTCGTTGCCGCGGCGCATCGACCCCACGCCGTACCTCTCGTGCGTCCAGTAGTCGATGCCGGTGTTCGTGAACCCGTAGAAGGCGTCGAAGCCTCGCTGAAGCGGAAGGAACCGCCTGAGTTGCCCCAGGTCCCACTTGCCGAAGATGCCGCACGTGTACCCGGCGGCCTTGAGGGCCTGCGGCAGGAGGACCTCGCGCGTGTCCATGCCGCCCACCATCTCCCACGACACGGCGTACTCATCGGGCGTGTACAGGTGGTCCTGGTCCACCGAGTCGTTGCGGAACATGTCGTAGGTGCCGTTGCGCTGCGGGTAGCGGCCGGTCAGCAGCGCCCCGCGCGACGGCGTGCACGCCGGCCACGCAACGTAGAAACGCGTCAGCCGCACACCGCGGGCCGCCAGGCGGTCCAGGTGCGGCGTGCGGACCTCCGGCCCACCGAAACAGCCCAGGTCGCGGTAGCCCTGGTCGTCGGAGACGACCAGCAGGATGTTGGGCGGCCGGCCGGGCGGGCCACGGCGTCGCCCTGGCGAGCCGGGCGGGCTGCGCCCCGCGCCCGCGGCGCACCCGCCAAGCGCCATGGCGGCGGCGCCCGCGGCCGCGGCCTTCAGGAACCGCCGGCGGCACAGCGGCGTCGGCGTCATTTCCGAAGTTCCTCCAGCGGCACTTCCGCGCCGCCACGCTCGTTGCTCAGTTGGGCGGCCGTCATGAACTCGAATATTTCGATGGTCTCCGCCGGGTCAACCGGCGGGCGGCCGGTGTGGAAGAACTCGGCGATCGCCCGCACCAGGCCGTCGTAACCGCCCTGGCCGGCAGGCTCCGCCGTGCCCTGCTCGCCCCAGATGCGGATCATCGGCGGTTTCTCGCCCTTGAGCGGTCCGTAGTACACGCCCACGCGCCCGTCTTTCCACTTGCCGGTGGTTACGTCGGCGTCGGCCCCAGCCTTCCGCGACACGCTGACGCACCCCCGCCCCATCACCGCGTACAGGGCCTCCACGCCGTGGATGCCGTAGAAGAACAGGTCGGGGTGAAACGCCAGTTTGCTCAGCGGAGAACTGCCCTGGACCCTGGAGACCTTCCCCACGCCGGGGTTGTCCCGCAGGCGGGGGATATCAGGGTGAAACCGCGACGAGGACGAACTGAAAAACGGCGTGCCCGTCTCCTTCGAGAGTTGCACGATGCGGCGGGCGTCGTCCAGGCTGGCCGCCAGCGGCTTGTCGATGAACAGGCGTTTGCCGGCCTTCAGGACCGGCGCGGCCTGGGCCAGGTGCGGCCGGCCGTCCACGCTTTCAAGGAGGACGGCGTCCACCTTCGGCAGCAGTTCATCGATGCTGCCGACGATCTCGACGCCGTACTTCTCCTGTATCGTGGCCGCGAACTTCTCGACGCGGTCGGCGCTGGCCGGCACGTCGGGGCTGCCTCCCTTGAACGCCGCGACCACCTTTACTCTCCATTCCGGGTGCGACCTGAGCGCGGCCGTGAACGCCGGCACGTGCGACGTGTCTGTGCCGATGATGCCCGCCCGCAGGTCCCTGGTCGCCCACGCGGGC